>CAZFKW010000238.1:0-6567 GCA_964519795.1 uncultured Ramlibacter sp.
TTCAGCTTGGCGAGGCCCTTCTCGTAGTCCCTGCCGATCCAGCGGTCGAACATCCGATGGATGCGGGAGCACGGCCAGCCGTTTCGGAAGGGCGACGTGCTCGGTTACTGCAACATCGCCATTGGCGGGCCCACTTTGGGCCAGGGCGACCTGTTCCGCACCAGGCTCACCCATTCGCTGGAGGTTGCGCAGCTGGGCCGCTCCATCGCGCGCGCACTGCATCTGAATGAAGACCTGGTGGAGGCCATCGCGCTGGCGCATGACCTGGGCCACACGCCCTTCGGCCATGCCGGGCAGGACGCGCTCAATGCCTGCATGGCGGAGCATGGCGGGTTCGAGCACAACCTGCAGAGCCTGCGTGTGATGGACCGGCTGGAGGAGCGCTACCCGCAGTTCGACGGACTGAACCTGACGTTTGAAACGCGCGAGGGCATTCTCAAGCACTGCTCGCGGCGCAATGCCGAGAAGCTGGAGGCTGACGACCCCGGCGGCGTGGGCCGGCGCTTTCTCGACCGCACCCAGCCCGGCATGGAGGCGCAGCTGTGCAACCTGGCCGACGAGATTGCCTATAACGCGCATGACATCGACGACGGTGTGCGCTCGGGCCTGATCACGCTGGAGCAGCTGGAGTCGGTCCCCCTGTTTGACGATTACCGCCGCCAGACGCTGGCGGAGTACCCGCAGCTGCAGGGCCGCCGCGTGCTGTACGAGGCCATACGCCGCATGCTGAGCGACCAGGTCTATGACGTGATCGCTGCCACCCGGGCGGCTGTGCGTGAACTTGACCCGCGCAGCGCCGATGCGGTGCGCAGCAGCGCGCCCCTGGTGCAGTTCAGCAAGGGCATGAAGCAGCAGTCGGCCGTGCTCAAGAAGTTTCTTTTCGAGAACCTGTACCGCCACCCACAGGTCACGCAGACCACGGGGCAGGCACAGCAGGTGGTGCGTGAGCTGTTCGCGGCCTACCTGGCCGAGCCATCGCAGATGCAGGCCGGCTTTACGGCGCGGGACGATGCGGCACGTGCCGTGGCGGACTACATCGCGGGCATGACGGACCGTTTCGCCGTGCGGGAGCACGAGCGGCTGACGGGGCAGAAGCTGCTGGCATGACGGCGCAACCGGATACGCGCAGTATGCGGCGGGGCGCCTGGCGCGGTGTTGACCCGGCACTCATCGTCATCCTCGGGGGCGTGAGCGCAGCCTTGCATGTGGGCAAGCTGCCGGCGGCGCTGCCGGCCTTGCAGGCTGCGATGGACATCACATTGCTGCAGGCAGGTTTCCTGTTGTCGCTGGTGCAACTGGCAGGCATGACGCTGGGCCTTGCCGCGGGTCTGGCTGCCGATGGCATGGGCCTGCGCCGCAGCATGATCAGCGGCCTGCTGGTGCTCGCGGGTGCGGGCATCCTGGGGGGCTGGGCGCAGGACGCCACCAGCCTGTTGGTCTTGCGCGCCGTCGAAGGTTTTGGCTTTCTGCTGGCGTCGATGCCGGCGCCCAGCCTGATCCGCCGGCTGGTGCCGGCGCAGCGCCTCAACGCGATGCTCGGCGTGTGGGGCGCTTACATGCCCTTTGGCACGGCGCTGGCGCTTCTGGCGGGGCCGCTGGTGATCAGCCTTGCCAGCTGGCCGGTGTGGTGGTGGTTCATTGCGGCACTGTCGTTGCTGATGGCGCTGTGGATGCTGGCCGTGCCGGCGGATGAACCATGGCTTGTGGGCGCTGCCGCCAGGGCGCATGTGGCAGGAAAGGCGAAGGAGCCAGGGGGCATCGCAGCGCCAGTCGCCGTCAGCCCGGGGTGGCGCGACCGGCTGGTGCAGACCCTGTCGTCACGCGGTCCGTGGCTGGTGGCGGGGATCTTCGCGATGTACTCGGGGCAGTGGCTGGCCGTCGTTGGCTTTCTTCCGTCCATCTACGCACAGGCCGGCGTCTCGGGCGCCGTCACCGGGGTGCTGACGGCGATTGCGGCGGCGGTGAACATGTCGGGCAACATCGCGTCGGGTCGGCTGCTGCAGCGAGGCGTGCGGCCGCAGGTCTTGCTGTATGCCGGCTTCTGCGCCATGGCGCTGGGCGCCTTGCTGGCATTTGCCTTGCCCGGTAGCGTGCCGGCCGCGTTGCGCTATGCGGCCGTGTTGATGTTTTCTGCATTGGGCGGCATGATCCCCGGAACGCTGTTTTCACTTGCAGTGCGGCTTGCCCCGAATGACCGGACGGTGTCCACCACGGTGGGCTGGATGCAGCAGTGCTCGGCAGTGGGGCAGTTTGCCGGACCGCCGCTGGTGGCATGGGTGGCAAGCCGGGCCGGTGGCTGGCACTGGACATGGGCGGTGACGGGCGCCTGCTCATTGATCGGGATTTTTCTGGCCAGGCAGGTGGGCCGGTTGCCCCGTACTCAGTAAAATCGTCTGGCGCACAAGCACCGAACAAGATCTGCCACTGGAGAGACCGTTGAGCTTCCTGAACCAACTCAAGTCACAAGCCAGCGCCCTGCAGGAGCAGAAGAGCACGCTGAACCAGAACCTGGACGCCAACACGGCACAGGCCGAGGCAGCCTGCAAGACGGTCTGGCACTACATCTCGGACCTGTCACGGCAGCTCAACGTCATTGCACCGGCGGGGCCGAAGTTCACGCTGGATGGCAAGACGCCCTGGCCCGCCATGAAGCTGGTGGACTTCCGCGCCGATTTCCGCAAGAAGAAGCTCCGCGACAAGGAAGTGTTTGACTACATCGGCATGGGCTGGCAGATCGTGCCGCAGATGGGCGTGCCGGTCGGTGGCGCGGTCACTGTCAACTTCCCGCCGGACCTTGAGCGGGTGCAGTCGCGCCTGTCACTGGGCATGGTCAAGCATGAGCGCAAGGAAGTGCGCCACCCCGAAAAGAACACCCTGCAGGCACTGCGCTTTGAGTACATCACCGAGTCGCGCGGCAGCGTCACCGTCACCCCTGACCATGACAACGGCACGCTGGCGTTCCGCATGGCCAATGCCAATGGCTTCGAGCTGGTGAATGTGTCCTGGCCTGCGTCGCGCATCCAGACCGACGTGCTCGACGAGATGGCCAAGATGATCGTGGCCCAGCCCAACACCTTTGTTTGAGTGGCCAAGGTGCATCCTGATGCGCGCGTAGTGGCGGAGGATACGCGGGTCTGGCTGGAGCGGGCGGTCATCGGCCTGAACCTCTGCCCGTTCGCCAAGGCTGTCCATGTCAAGGGGCAGGTGCACTATGCGGTAAGCGAGGCGGCGGATGCCGGTGAGCTGTTGAAGGACCTTGCCTCTGAGCTGCGCGCGCTCAATGCCTTGTCAGCCGAAACCCGTGACACGACGCTTCTGATGGCTCCGTCCATGCTGCAGGACTTCCTGGATTTCAACGACTTCCTTGCCCGTGCTGACGCGTTGCTGGTCGAGCTTGGCCTTGACGGCGAGATACAGATCGCCAGCTTTCATCCGGACTACCAGTTTGCGGGGACTGCGAGCGATGACGTCACCAACTGCACCAACCGGGCGCCGTATCCAACGCTGCACTTGCTGCGGGAGGCAAGCATCGACCGGGCGGTGCAGGCGTTCCCGGATGCAGAGGAGATATTCGGGCGCAACATGCTGACGTTGCAGGCCCTGGGTGCACCAGGTTGGGCGGCCCTTGACGTGGGGCCTTCGGTCCCGGCTGCGGGGGCTGGCAGCCTTTGTGGCAAGCTCGGTGCATGAAAGCCAGAAAATCAGCGACTGCCCCGGTTGTTCCGTCACGGCCGGCGGGCCATGCGCTGGCGCCGGAAATCCGGCCGGAGCAATCGGTCGAACTGCTCAAGGAACTGCACATCCTCACGCGCGAGGGCAAGCTCAACCAGGACTCCCGGCGCAAGCTCAAGCAGGTCTATCACCTGTTCCAGTTCATCGAGAAGCTGTTGAGGGAGTTGCCGGCGAGGGATTCAGCGAAGGGGATGGCCCAAGGAACTGCGTTGGCAAGCGGCATCACCCTCGCTGACCATGGCGCCGGCAAATCGTACCTCGGGTTCATCATCTACGACCTGTTCTTCAAGTCGCTGCATGACGGACACATCTATGGCATCGAGACGCGCCCCGAACTGGTGGAGAAGTCACGCGCGCTGGCCGCAAGGCTGGGCTTTGACCGCATGTCATTCCTCAACCTCAGCGTGGCGGAATCGGCGCAGTCAGACGAGCTGCCCGCCAGCATCGACGTGGTCACGGCTCTGCACGCCTGTGACACGGCCACAGACGACGCCATCGCCTTCGGGCTGCAAAAGCATGCCAGGGTGATGGTGCTCGTGCCGTGCTGCCAGGCGGAGGTGGCCAGCTGCCTGCGCCAGAACAAGGCCGTCGCGCTGTCGCGCACCCCGCTGGCCGAACTCTGGCGTCACCCCTTGCATACCCGCGAAATGGGCAGCCAGATCACCAACGTCTTGCGTTGTCTGTACCTTGAAGCGTCCGGCTACCAGGTTACCGTCACCGAACTCGTCGGCTGGGAACACAGCCTGAAGAACGAACTGATCATCGCCACCTGGACCGGCCAGAAAAAACGCAGCGCCCAGGAGCGCCTGCGAGCCATCCTCACCGAGTTTGGCCTGGACTCGTTAATTGGGGTCAGATTCCAATTATCATGATGCGGAATCAGAACATCCGCATCCTATGGCTCGCCTTCCCCGACTGACCGTTCCCGGCTACCCCCATCACGTCATCCAGCGGGGCAACAACCGACAGGCAATCTTCAACTCCAGGGCCAATTACGAGGATTTGCTGAGCCTGCTGGCTGAGAACGCCCGGAAGGCGGGCGTCGCGATCCATTCGTATGTGCTGATGAGCAATCACTTCCACCTTCTCGTGACGCCGCAGGCGGATGACTCCCTGCCGCAGATGATGCAGGCAGTGGGTCGCCGGTACGTCCGTCACTTCAATGACGCGATGGGACGCAGCGGCACACTGTGGGAGGGGCGTTACAAGTCGACGCTGATCCAGACAGACAGATATTTGCTGGCGTGCATGGCCTATATAGACCTCAACCCGGTGCGGGCGGGACTGGTGGCTGAGCCTGGCGACTATCCGTGGTCAAGCTATGGCCACTACACGGGTGTGCGCAGCGACAAACTCATCACGCCGCATCCGCTCATCTGGGAACTGGGCAACACCCCTTTCGCTCGTGAGGTGGCATATGCCGAATTGGTGCGCGCAGGAATTACGGCCGAACAGCAGGGCGATCTGACGCGTTCGGCATTGAAGGGATGGGCACTTGGCGAACCCGACTTCGTTGCGGATCTGCAAAAACGCACAGAGCGTCGGGTCAGCAAAGCGTCTGCCGGCCGGCCATTGCTGCCAAAAGACTCGTCTCATACCGGGGAATGAGAGCGTCAAATATCGACTGATTGCTCCTCTTTTTAATGTGTCCCCAATTAATTCTTGATCAAGAAATTCAACAATTAATTGGAATCTGACCCCAATTAATTTGCTTGGCATTGTTGTTGCAGTGCACTATGCTTCCAGTCCCTGCGAAATATGAAGGAGTGCGCCATGTCTACGGCTGCCGAACAACAATACCTGCAAGACCATGGCCTTTATGACCCTGCCAGCGAGCATGATGCTTGCGGCGTGGGCTTTGTGGCCCATATAAAAGGCGAGAAGTCGCATGCCATCGTGCAGCAGGGGTTGAAGATTCTGGAGAATCTCGATCACCGGGGCGCAGTGGGCGCTGACAAGCTGATGGGTGACGGTGCCGGCATCCTGATCCAGCTGCCTGACCTGCTTTACCGCGAAGAAATGGCCCACCAGGGCATCACGCTGCCGCCGCCCGGCGAGTATGGCGTTGGCATGGTGTTCCTGCCCAAGGAGCACGCCTCCCGCCTTGCCTGCGAGCAGGAGCTTGAGCGCGCCGTCAAGGCGGAAGGCCAGGCTCTGCTCGGCTGGCGTGATGTGCCGGTCAACCGCGACATGCCGATGTCGCCCACGGTGCGCAAGAAAGAGCCCATCCTGCGCCAGATCTTCATCGGCCGCGGCAACGACGTGATCGTGCAGGACGCGCTGGAGCGCAAGCTGTATGTGATCCGCAAGACCGCCAGCGCAGCCATCCAGAACCTGCACCTCAAGCACAGCAAGGAATATTACGTGCCGAGCATGTCCAGCCGCACCGTGGTCTACAAGGGCCTGCTGCTGGCTGACCAGGTTGGCACCTATTTCCGCGACCTGCAGGACCCGCGCTGTGTCTCGGCCCTCGGCCTCGTGCACCAGCGCTTTTCCACCAACACCTTCCCCGAGTGGCCGCTGGCCCACCCATACCGCTACGTCGCCCACAACGGCGAGATCAATACCGTCAAGGGCAACTACAACTGGATGAAGGCGCGCGAAGGCGTGATGTCCTCCCCGGTGCTGGGCGCCGACCTGCAAAAGCTCTACCCCATCAGCTTCGCCAGCCAGTCCGACACCGCCACCTTCGACAACTGCCTTGAACTGCTGACCATGGCCGGCTACCCGATCAGCCAGGCCGTGATGATGATGATCCCGGAGCCCTGGGAGCAGCACACCACCATGGACGAGCGCCGCCGTGCCTTCTATGAATACCACGCCGCGATGATGGAG
>CAZFKW010000239.1:0-892 GCA_964519795.1 uncultured Ramlibacter sp.
GCCGCGACTCCAACCTTGGCCGCCTGCGCCTGACGGCATTCCCGTTCGGCGGGAGCTTCACCGGCAAGGACGAGTCGGGCAAGTGCACGGACCTGTACTCGCTGGGCGCCCGGTCGTTCTCGATCTGGTCTTCGGATGTGGTGCAGGTGTTTGATTCGGGCGACCAGTTCGAACAGAAGACGGCCGCCCTGCACCCGACGCTGACGTTCAACGCCAGCAACGACAACGACAGCTTTGACGACCGCAGCGCCGCCAAGGGTCCGGAGCCCGAAGGCGTCACCGTCGGAAAGATCGGTACGAAGACCTTCGCCTTCATCGGCCTGGAGCGAGTCGGCGGCGTAATGGTCTATGACGTGAGCAACCCGGCCGCACCGGTGTATGTGACCTACCTGAACACCCGCACCGGCGCAACCGGCGACCGCGGCCCTGAGGGCGTGACCTTCATCAAGGCCAGCAAGTCGCCCAACGGCAAGCCCCTGCTGGTGGTGGGCAACGAGACCAGCGGCACGACGGCGATCTTCCAGCTGAACCTGACGTATTGAGGTTCCCGTGCTTCTTAGGAGCCACCTTCGGGTGGCTTTTTTAATGGGCTGACACCCATGCTGTGATGTTGATCGCCATTGTGTCGATCGGATCGGTAGTTGGCTCCTTTCGGATAAATTGGCTCATTTGAGTCATAATTGGCTCACTATTGAGCTGATTTATGTCAAACAATGCCCGGTTGACACCTGATTCCTTGCGGCACACGATGGCCGCCCTGGCTGCCGGGGGGCACGCCAGCATCTCTTCGCGCCAACTGGTTGAAGCGACCGGTTCGAGCCTGCCAACCGTCAAGCGCATGCTGTCAAAGCTGGTCTCGCTCCGGCAGGTTGAGGTCTCCGGAAAGGCTCGC
>CAZFKW010000239.1:902-6553 GCA_964519795.1 uncultured Ramlibacter sp.
CCTGGCGCGCGAGCCTGCTGCGCCAGACTTCCACCGCGCGCGGCCGCGCTGGAGCGATGCGAGTGGCCGGCTCCGGCAACAGCTCCTGCTGCCCATGGGCGCCCGCACACCCGTGACGTATCGCCGCGAATTTGTCGACCATTACAAGCCCAACGAAACCTTCCTGCTGCCGCCCGCGCTTGCTGACGAGTTGTTCAGGCTTGGCCGGCTTCCGGGCCAGATGCCGGCAGGCACCTATGCGCGCAAGGTGCTGGAGCAATTGCTCATTGACCTGTCCTGGTCATCGTCGCATCTCGAGGGCAACCGCTACACCCTGCTCGATACCGAAGAACTGTTCCGCAGCGGCGCAGCCGCCACCGACAGTGATGCCCTCATGCTGCTCAACCACAAGGCCGCCATCGAGTTCCTGGTGGACGCTGTTCCCATGCAGGGCCTGACGCCCGGGCTGCTGCGCAACCTGCATGCGGTCCTCATGCAGGACCTGCTGGCGGAGGTCGCGTCGCTGGGCGTCATCCGGGAGAAGGTCGTCAACATCAGCGGCACAGTCTATGTGCCCATGCAGGTCCCTGCAGTCCTGGCGGAAATGTTCGAGCGGATCTGTTCCATTGCGCAGTACATCAAGAACCCCGTGGAAGCGGCCTTTTTCCTCTGGGTCAACCTGGCCTACCTGCAACCGTTCGAGGACGGAAACAAGCGCGTCAGCCGGCTGGCTGCCAACGTGCCGTTGATGCTCTACAACCAGGCGCCGCTCTCGTTTCTGGACGTTGACCGTGACGACTATGCGCTGGCCATGATGGGCGTGTATGAGTCCTGTGACGTATCCATGGCGGTGGACCTGTTTGACTGGACCTACCGGCGCTCGCAGGGCAAATACAAGGTCGTGCAGGAATCAATGGGTTTGCCCGACCCGTTCCGCATCAGGTACCGCGAGGCGCTGGTTGAAGCCGTGGGCCAGGTGGTGCGTGCGCGCAGGCCTGTTGCGTATGCCCTGCAGTCACTGGGGTTACCTGAGGAAGACCAGCCGGCGTTCAGGCAACTGCTTGTGCAGGAGCTGGGCACGCTGGCAGTGTTCAACTGCGCGCGCTACCGGCTGGGATTCAAGGAGGTGCAGGCCTGGATTGATGACGGCCGGCCGTAGACGCCTGAATGAAAAAAGCCCGGCGCGCAAGGCACCGGGCTTTCAGATTGTGGCTGCTACCCGCGCGGGCTGCGCTGCGTCAACCCTTGTGGTGGCCGTGGTGACCGCCACGATGGCCGCCGCGCGGGCCGCCACCCTTGCCGCCGTGGCCGCGCAGGGTTGTCTCGTCAAACACCTTCTGCTGCTCGGGCGAGAGCGCGGCGTAGAACGTTTTGGTGGCATTGGCACGCTCGGCCATGCGTGCATCACGTGCTGCCTTCATGGCCTGCATGCGGTCAATGCGCTGCGGCGTGGTGAGCTTGGCGAATTCTTCGCGGCTCAGGCGCTGCGGGCGCGTGGCCGGCGGCTTGGTGGACGCCGTGAAGGCATTCCAGGCCGGCTCCTGCGCGGGTGTGATGCCGAGTTTGGCCTTGAACGCTGCCTGCCGCTTGGCCATGCGTTCCTGCATCCTGGCGATGCGCTCCTGCATCTTGGCCGGGTCGTACTTGCCGGCGCGGTCGCCATGCCTGCCGCCATCGCGGTGCGCATATTGCTCGGCGCCTCCGCTCTGAGGTGCGGCGGGCGGGGTCTGGGCGATGGCGGCAAAGCCGATGCTGGCGATCAGGCCGGCAGCCAGGAGGTGCTTGCGAAGTTGTGACATGGAGACTTCCTTTCGAAATTCCTGCGCACGGGAATGGCATCAGGTTGAAGGCAAGTGTGTGGGCGCGATGTATCCGGAGCATTTACTGGCGATGATGGTTTGTAAAGATTCCAGGGTTACGGACCTCGCGCCGGTTTGCCTTGGGACGGGCAATGTGCCAGAATAAGACTATAAAGTATCCAGTTTCAGACATTTATCAGAGTCCCGAGATACGCCATGCCATCGTCCGTCCCCAGTGCAGTTCGCAAACCCGCGAAGGTTTTTTCAACCCCGGCGCCATCCACCCCCCTTGTGGCCAGCGAAGTGATGGCGGCATACAACGTGCAACCCGCAGGTTTCACCAGCTATGCGGTTGCAGTAGAGGCATTGCCACCGGGCGATCGCATCAGCGCGATGCGCGGGGGCATTCCCTCGCGCGTGCTGGGCGCGCTGGCCGGGGCGCTGCAAATGCCGCGCGACAGGCTGGCGCAGTACCTGGGCATTCCCCGCTCCACGCTGGCCGCCAAGATCACCCACAACGAGCCATTGGACCGCGCACAGACCGAGCGTGTGGTGGGGGTGCTGCGCCTGATTGCCCAGACGCAGCGCATGCTTGATGAGAGCGCCAGCGCCGCCGATGCGCAGGAGTTTGACGTTCAGGCATGGCTCAGCCAGTGGCTGCAGACGCCGGTGCCGGCTTTGGGCGGCAGTCTTCCGGCCGAGTACCTGGACACGGCCGAGGGCGTGTCCATCGTGTCCGGCCTGCTGGCGCAGATGCAGAGCGGCGCCTACGCCTGAATCCGTCCGGATTGCCTGATGACGACGACCCCTGCCGTGTTGTGGCGCATTGCCACGCAGACATCGGCCTATGCAGCCACTGACCTGAGCGGCACCGGAGCCCGCCTGACGGGCGGCCGCTGGAATTCGCCCGGCCGGCCTGTGGTGTACACCTCCACGGGCATGTCCCTGGCCGTGCTGGAGACGGTGGTGCATCTCAAGAGCAGCAGCTTCCCGTTTGCCCGCTACCTCGTGCGGCTGGAAGTGCCGCATGCCTTGTGGAAGGCGCGGCGCGTTGATGAGGTGGCGCAGCTGCCCGAGGGCTGGGATGCCTTGCCTGCGGGCAGTATCTCGCGCCACCATGGCGACGCCTGGCTCGCGGCGGGCCAACCGCTTCTGCTGGAGGTTCCCTCTGTTGTCCTGCCCGAAGAATCCAACGTGCTGATCAATCCGCTTCACCGCGATGCGCACAAGGTCAAGGCCACCATGGTGCGGCCGTTTGCCTATGATGCCCGTCTGGTGTCCGTGACATGACTGCCTCCCTCAATCCCCTGGCGCCGCCACCCGGCCCCGTCCTCACACGGCTGCACACGCGCCGCCTGCGCGATGTATACCGCTCGGCGGGCTGGCCCTGGCTGGATGCGGTGGAGGTTGATCTGCTGGCCGCCGGCCTGCTGGAGCGGCGCAGCGAGCCTGGCCACGAGACGCTGCGGCTGACGGACGCGGGGCTCAAGGTGCTGGCCGACTCGCTGGTGCGCAACCGCGCGGCCCTCAATGCGCATGAAGCCCTGGTGCAACGTACCGCCCAGGAGATGGCGCGCGCTGGCCGCATCGTGTGGCGCGGCCTCAGCCTGCGGGCGCGTGTGCAGGAGCAGTGGGTCATTGCCAGGCCTGATGTGTTTTCGGTGCGCAACACTACGGTGGAGGCGTACCTGTATCCCGTGGTTCATGAAGTCAAGGTCAGCCGGGCCGACCTGCTGGGCGAGCTGCGCCGGCCGCACAAGGGCCAGGCCTATCGGCAGATGGCGGGCGAGTGCTGGTATGTGCTGGGCTGCAATGCCAGGGGCAAGCCGATTGCGGAGGTGGAGGAGATCCCGCCGGAGTTCGGCGTGCTGCTCTGGCGCCACAACGCGTTTGAAGTGCTGAGGCCTGCGCCGCGCCAGGAGAGCAGGCTGCCCTTTGCCACCTGGATGACGCTCGCCCGCGCCACGCCGGCCGAGCTGCCGCTGGATGAGGCGCAGGGGATGCTGGGCGAAGAGCCTTGATTTTTCGGTCCTGCCTGGCCTGCGGAAGGCTGTGTGAGGTCGCGTGAGGACTCCAATGTGCCAGAATATGGCGCATTGGTACTCAAGGAGTTCGAGTCCATGCATGCGGACAATGCCGTTCGCTTCGGCATTGGGGCGCTGGAGTTCCAGGCGTGGAAGGATGCAGCAGTGGTCGGCCGGCGTTAGACCTGGCGTGCCGCCGGCAGCTTGAAGTTCGCGCGTGCCGCCAGTGCTTTCCCGCGTGACGCGCAGCCTTCGATGTGGTCGTTGACCAGCCCCATCGCCTGCATGAACGCGTAGACCGTCGTCGGCCCGACAAAGCTCCAGCCACGCTTTTTCAGGTCTTTGGACAGCGCGATGGACACGGGCGAGGTCGGCATGGCACGCACGGCTTCCAGCGTGATCTTCTTCGGCCGGTGCATGTTGGCCTCGGGCTCGAAGCGCCATACGAAGGCAGCGAGCGAGCCAAACTCCCTGCGCAGCTCCAGCACCCGTCGGGCATTGTTGATGGTGGATTCGATCTTGCCGCGGTGCCGCACGATGCCTGCGTCAGCCAGCAGGCGCTCGATGTCCTTGCCGCCAAATTCGGCGATCCTGGCGGCGTCAAAGTTGGCAAAGGCCTTGCGGAAGTTCTCGCGCTTGTTGAGGATGGTCAGCCAGCTCAGGCCCGACTGGAAGCCTTCCAGGCAGAGCTTCTCGAAGAGGCGCCGGTCATCGTCGACGGGGAAGCCCCATTCGCTGTCGTGGTACTCACGGTAGAACGGCGTGGCCTGGCACCACACGCAGCGGGCGGCGCCGTCATCTTCGGCATTGAAAAGGCCGGGAGCGAGCTTCTGGGTCATGCGGCATTCTAGGCAAAGATGCTGCTGGAATGGCAGTCCCGTGGTGCGTCAGCTGGCGCCCGCAAGCGGCAGCGACAGGCTCGCCAGAGCTCCATCATCCGGCGCATTTACCAGCTTGATGTGCGTCTTGTGCAGCCGGAGGGCGCAGGGGCCGTCCTTACCGGGCCAGGTCGTCGAGGATGGGGCAGTCGGGCCGGCCGTCGCCCTGGCAGCAGTGGATCAGGTGCTGCAGGGTCCTCTGCATGGCCTGCATTTCTTCAATGCGCGCGGCCAGTTCGTCCGCATGCTTCTGCGCTATCCGCTTGACGCTGGCGCTGGTGCGGCGCCGGTTGTGCCACAGGCTCACCAGCTCGGCGATCTCGGCCATGGAGAAGCCGAGATCACGCGAGCGCTTGATGAAGCGCAGGGTATGGACGTCCGCCTCGTTGTACTGCCGGTAGCCACTGTCGGTGCGGGGTACCTCGGTCAGCAGGCCCAGCGACTCATAGTGCCGCACCATCTTGGGCGACACGCCCGAGAGACTGGCGGCCTGGCCGATGCTGACCGGCCAGGCCTGGAGGCTGCGGGCGGCACCACTCCCGCTTCGCCTTGTCGCGGTGAGGGTGCCGGTGTTCATGCCACCGCGTAGCCTTCTTCGGCAATCGCCCTGGCCACGGCATCGCGAGGCTGGCCGGTGTGCACTTCGACCCTGCCTGTGGCCCGGTCAATCTTCACTTCGGCCTGCGGGTCAAGTGCCTTGACGGCGTTGGTGACGCTGCGCTCGCAGTGGCCGCAGGTCATGCCCTTCACGTCAAATACCTGGTCGGATGTCTGGTTCATGGCTTGGTTTCCTTGTGTTGCTGAAGAGCATACTCTGAACCTTGCCACCATGGGAGGGTCAAGCCGTGCCTGGCGATACCCATGTTGCGGCAAGGCTTGATCTGGATCAAGTCTTGACCTTGCCATGATGTCAGAGTTCAGACTCCATGCCATGAATACTTCAAACACCCTTTCAACTGAAAACATTTCCA
>CAZFKW010000240.1:0-1058 GCA_964519795.1 uncultured Ramlibacter sp.
GATCTTGCCGCTGCGGGTCTTGGGCAGGTTGTCGCCGAAGCGGATGTCCTTGGGTTTGGCGATGGGACCGATCTCCTTGGCGACCCAGTTGCGCAGCTCATTGGCTATCTGTTTGGCCTCGTCGCCGGTTGGGCGGGCGCGCTTGAGGACGACAAAAGCGCAGACTGCTTCACCGGTCAGGTCGTCGGGACGGCCGACCACGGCTGCTTCCGCCACCAGATCGGTCTTGGACACCAGTGCGGACTCGATCTCCATCGTGCCCAGCCGGTGCCCGGACACATTGAGCACGTCGTCAATACGGCCGGTGATCCGGAAGTAGGCACGGTCGGCGCTGCGCACGGCGCCGTCACCGGCCAGGTAGTAGGTTCCGCCCATCTCCACCGGGAAATAGCTCTTCTTGAAGCGGTCCGGGTCGTTCCAGATGGTGCGGATCATGGACGGCCACGGGCGCTTGACGACCAGCATGCCGCCCGAGCCATTGGGAACATCGGCGCCGACTTCATCGACGATGGCGGCCATGATCCCCGGCAAAGGCAGCGTGCATGAGCCCGGCACCAGTGGCGTGGCCCCCGGCAGCGGCGTGATCATGTGGCCACCGGTCTCGGTTTGCCAGAAGGTGTCCACGATGGGGCAGCGTTCACCGCCCACATTGCGGTGGTACCACATCCACGCCTCGGGATTGATGGGCTCGCCCACCGAGCCGAGGATGCGCAGGCTGGACAGGTCAGAGCGCGCCGGATGCACCTTCTCGTCGCCTTCAGCCGCCTTGATGAGCGACCGGATGGCCGTCGGCGCGGTATAGAAGATCGTGACCTTGTGCTTTTCGATCATCTGCCAGAAGCGGCCCGCGTTCGGGTAAGTCGGAATGCCCTCGAAGATGACCTGTGTGGCGCCTGCCGCGAGCGGGCCGTAGGCGACGTAGGTGTGGCCGGTGATCCAGCCGATGTCGGCGGTGCACCAGAAAATGTCCGACGGACGGAGGTCAAACGTCCAGTCCATGGTCAGCTTGGCCCACAACAGGTAGCCACCGGTGGAGTGCTGCACGCCCTTGGGCTTGC
>CAZFKW010000240.1:1068-5653 GCA_964519795.1 uncultured Ramlibacter sp.
TCGGGCGCGCATTCGGCAGCCTGACCCTTGAGCGCCTCGTCGAAGGTGGTGTCGCGGCCCTGCACCAGGTTGCAGGCCGTGGCGGTGCGCATGTAAACCAGCACCTTCTTCAGCGTGGTGCAGCCGCCCATGGCGATGCCGTCGTCCACGATCGACTTGAGCGGCAGTTCCTTGCCGCCGCGCAGCTGGAAATTGGCCGTGATCACGGCGACGGCGCCGGCGTCGATGATGCGTTCGTTCAGCGCCTTGGCCGAGAATCCGCCGAATACCACGCTGTGCGTCGCGCCGATCCGTGCGCAGGCCTGCATGGCGATCACACCCTCGATGGTCATCGGCATGTAGATGATGACGCGGTCGCCCTTGCGGATGCCCTGGGCCTTGAGCGCATTGGCGAACTGGCTGACCCGGCCCAGCAACTCCTTGTAGGTGACCTTGGTCACCGCGCCGTCGTCGGCCTCGAAGATGATGGCTGTCTTGTTTTCGGTCGGCGTGCCCAGGTGCTTGTCCAGGCAGTTGGCCGACGCGTTGAGTTCGCCGTCATCAAACCACTTGTAGAAGGGTGCGTTGGACTCGTCCAGCGTCCTGGTGAAGGGTTTGGTCCAGACGACGTTCTCGCGCGCCAGCCGGGCCCAGAAACCTTCGAAGTCCTTTTCGGCTTCGGCACACAATGCGCTGTAGGCGGGCATACCGGAAATGCGCGCAGCCTTGACGACGTCGTCGGCAGGCGGAAAGACACGGTTTTCGACCAATACGGACTCGATGGCGCTCATGGATTTTGTCTCCTCGGGTTGACTTGGCAATCTCGCCGTAATGTCAGGGCTGGCACTTACAGGTGCCTGACTGGCGGCAATCCGTCAATTTACCTTCAAAATGCGGGGATGTCACAGGCGCACCATACAATTCCCGGCACTTCCCCTCAACCGGCGCACCCATGCTCGACCCCCTGACGAAGAAAACCTCCCCCTTGCGTCCCCTGCCCAACCTGATTTTTGCCAGCCGTTGGCTGCAGCTGCCCCTGTATCTTGGCCTGATCCTGGCGCAGGGTGTCTATGTTTTCCATTTCTGGGTTGAACTGGTGCATCTGCTGGAGGCGGTCTTCGGCAGCCAGGCGGCGCTCCAGGCCCTCATCACGAGCATCGGCTACAAATCGGATGTCCAGATCACCTCGCTCAACGAGACCATCATCATGCTCGTGGTGCTGGGCCTGATCGACGTGGTCATGATCTCCAACCTTCTCATCATGGTCATTGTGGGCGGATACGAGACTTTCGTCAGCCGCATGAACCTGCAGGGGCATCCGGACCAGCCGGAGTGGCTGAGCCATGTCAATGCATCGGTGCTCAAGGTCAAGCTGGCCACCGCCATCATCGGCATCAGCTCCATCCACCTGCTCAAGACCTTCATCAATGCTGCCAACTATGACGTGAAGGTACTGATGTGGCAGACCATCATCCACGTCGTATTCCTGTTCAGCGCTCTGGCGATTGCCCTGACTGACCGGCTGATGGCCCACGAAGCCAAGTTGTCCCACTGACCATTGCCGCACCGCTCATGACCATGCTTCTTTTCATCGGTGGCCTGATCGGGTTGATCGCCGGTGCCGAGTTGCTGGTGCGCGGCGCGTCAAAGCTGGCCCTTTCCTTTGGCATCTCGCCGCTCGTCGTCGGGCTCACCATCGTCGCTTTCGGCACGAGTTCTCCCGAAATGGCGGTGTCAACCAGCGCAGTCCTGAACGGCCAGACCGACATCGCCCTGGGCAATGTCGTCGGCAGCAACATCTTCAACGTGCTGTTCATCCTTGGCGTCTCGGCCCTGATCACGCCGCTGCTGGTTCACATCCAGCTGATCCGCCAGGAGGTGCCCATCATGGTGGGCGCCTCGCTGCTCCTGCTGGTCCTGACACTGGACGGCAGGCTCAGCTTCGTTGATGGCGCAATGCTGGCCGTGCTGATGGTCGCCTACACGGGCTTCCTGCTGGTTCAGTCGCGTGCGCAGACACTTGCCGACCAGGACGAACTGGCGCACGATGTCGTTCCTGCGAGTCCCGGCAGCTGGGACTCCAGGCTGCCGGTGCAGCTGGCGCTCATTGCGGCCGGCCTCGGGCTGCTGGTGCTCGGCTCCGACTGGCTCGTCTCGGCCTCGGTCACGTTCGCCAAGGCCCTCGGGGTCAGCGATCTCGTCATCGGGCTCACCATCGTCGCCGCAGGCACCTCCATGCCCGAAGTCGCCACCTCCGTCATGGCTGCAATCAAGGGTGAGCGGGACATCGCCGTGGGCAACGTGGTCGGAAGCAGTACCTTCAACATTCTCGGCTGCCTGGGCCTGGCCGGACTGGTGTCGGGCTCAAGCGGCCTGGGCGTTCCCTCCGCCGTCATGAACTTTGACATCTGGGTGATGCTGGCCGTTGCCGTCGCCTGCCTTCCTGTGTTCCTGACCGGCCGTGAAATTGCACGTTGGGAAGGCGGTGTCTTCCTGCTCTACTACGGCGCCTATGCCACCTACCTCATCCTGTCCGCGCAGGACCATGCGGCCCTGGGCGCCTTCTCCACCACCATGATGGGCTTCGTGATCCCCATCACCGTCATCACACTGGTCGTCGCGCTGATCCGGCGCGGGCATGGAGAGACCAGGGCGTGATCTACACCGTCATCCTGCTGCCGCTGCTGCTGGGGACAGTCATGACGGCCTGGTCCGGCGCCCGCCAGGGCGGGAGCTACCGCGCCCGCACGGCATGGATCGCCGGGCTCGTCACGCTGGCGAGCTTCGGCCTTTTGCTGGTGCAAGGCCCTGCCGTGATGGCCGGCGAAGTCGTCCGCAGCTTCAGCCCCTGGGTGCCGGAGATCGGCCTGAACCTGGGCTTCCGGCTGGACGGCCTGTCGTGGATGTTCGCCATGCTGATCACGGGAATTGGCCTGCTCATCATCGTGTATGCCCACTACTACCTGGGCGAGGACGACCCTGCCGGCAAGTTCTTCAGCACCCTGATGCTGTTCATGGCGGCGATGCTCGGCATCGTGCTGTCTGACAACCTGCTGCTGCTCATCGTGTTCTGGGAGCTGACGAGCATCTCGTCGTTTCTGCTGGTCGGCTACTGGAACCACCGCGCCGACGCGCGCGCCGGCGCCCGGATGGCACTGGCCATCACGGGCGGTGGCGGGCTGGCCATGCTGGGCGGCTTTGTGCTGCTGGGGCAGATTGCGGGCACCTACGAATTGACGGAACTCATGACGCGGGGCGCCGCCATCCAGGCCGATGCACGCTACCCGGCGGCGCTGGTGCTGATCCTCATTGGCTGCTTCACCAAGAGTGCACAGTTCCCGTTCCATTTCTGGCTGCCGCAGGCCATGGCCGCGCCGACGCCGGTCTCGGCCTACCTGCACTCGGCCACCATGGTCAAGGCCGGCCTGTTCCTCATGGCGCGGCTGACGCCGGTGATCGGCGGCACCGAGCTGTTCATGGGCATCGTCACATGCGCTGGATTGCTGACCATGGCCTTCGCGGCCTTTGTCGCCATCTTCAAGCATGACCTCAAGGCTTTGCTGGCCTATTCGACGATCAGCCACCTGGGGCTCATCACCTTCCTGATCGGGCTGGGCTCGCCGCTGGCGGCTGTTGCCGCAATCTTCCACATACTCAACCATGCGAGCTTCAAGGCCGCGCTGTTCATGATTGCCGGCATCGTGGACCATGAAACCGGCACGCGTGACATGCGCAAGCTGGGCGGCCTGTACCGCTTCATGCCCTGGACTGCGACCCTGGCGATGGTAACCGCCGCATCGATGGCGGGCGTTCCCCTGTTCAACGGCTTCCTCTCCAAGGAAATGTTCCTGACCGAGGCCGTCAGCTTTGCCGTGCCAGGCGGCTGGCGCTGGGCCGTGCCTGCGCTGGCGACACTGGCGGCACTGTTCAGCGTGGCGTACTCGGCGCGGCTGGTGCATGACGTGTTTTTCAACGGGCCGCCGCGCGACATGCCGTCGCCGCATCCGCATGAGCCTCCCTTCGGGATGAAGGCCCCGGCCGGACTGCTGGCCGTCATCTGCGTGGCGGTCGGCCTGTTGCCATCCTTGCTGTTGGGTCCTCTCGTGCTGGTAGCGTCCTCGGCCATGCTGGGCACGGCACCACCTGAGTTCCACCTGGCGATCTGGCATGGATTGAACCTGCCACTCCTGTTGAGCATGGTGGCGCTGGCTGTCGGCGCAGGCCTTTATTTCGTGATGGCCAAAGGCGGCCGCCTGCACCGCCTCGGCTCCGAGATCTGGTTCGGCCCCATGACCGGGTTGAACCTGTTCACACGCGGAATGGACCGGCTGTTCGAAGGCGCCGGGCGCTTCACCAGCCAGCTGGAAAACGCTTCCCTCCAGCGCTACGCAGCCTGGATGATTGCAGCCACGCTGGTGGTGGCTGCCGTGCCCGTTTTCTCTGGCGGCATCCCCGGCGCAGGCACACGCGTCCTGCTGCCGGCCACCGTACCCGCGCTCGTCATCTGGGGGCTGCTCATCTGCGCCTGCGCGATGCTGGCGCTGCGCCATCACCTGCGCTTCACCTCGGCCGTGGTAACGGGCGCAGTGGGCCTGGTGGCCTCACT
>CAZFKW010000240.1:5663-6551 GCA_964519795.1 uncultured Ramlibacter sp.
GCGACCGCGATGGCGCGCCCGACCTGGCGCTCACCCAACTCACCGTGGACGTTGTCTCGACCGTGCTCCTGCTCATGGGCCTGGCCCTGCTGCCGCAACAGTCACCGCGCGAGTCCACCACGTCGCGGCGCGCACGCGATGCCTTCCTGGCTGTGGGTGGCGGCGCAGGCATTGCGTGGCTTGCGTGGGTCATGCTCACGCGCGACCACGACTCCATCGCCTGGTACTTCCTGAACCAGTCGGCCATTGCAGGCGGGGGCACCAACGCCGTCAACGTGATCCTTGTCGACTTCCGGGGCTATGACACCTTTGGCGAGATCACGGTTCTGGGCATTGCGGCCATCGGCGTGCTCGCGCTCATGGATGGCATGCGCACCCGCCGGCGCGGCGCTGACGACAGCGGCCAGGCCTGGACATTTGCCGCGCAGCCACTGATGCTGCGGGTGGCGGCCCGCGTGGTGTTGCCGCTGGCACTGGTGGTGACGGTCTACATCTTCATGCGTGGCCACAACCAGCCGGGCGGCGGCTTCATTGCGGGCCTCGTCACAGCGGTGGCGCTGGTACTCCAGTACATGGCCATGGGCCAGACCCAGGCGGAGGCGCTGCTGCGCGCAGAAGGCGGGCGGCGCTTTGTACGCTGGATCGGCGTGGGCCTGGGTATTGCCGGGCTGACCGGCGTGGGCGCATTCGTGCTGGGCCAGCCGTTTCTCACCAGCGCCCACGGCTACCCCCACGTGCCCCTGCTTGGAAACATTCCGCTGGCAACCGCTGCACTGTTCGACCTGGGTGTGTACATCACGGTCGTCGGCGCGACACTGCTGACCCTCTCGACGCTGGGCGCGGCGTCACGCGAGCCCTCCACACCGGCACGGCGACCCGCCGCAGGAG
>CAZFKW010000241.1:0-1452 GCA_964519795.1 uncultured Ramlibacter sp.
CGGTGAGGGCGGCCTTGGCCATCCTGAACAGCTGCACCATCTTGCTGTCGTCAACATCCCAGTATTCGGCATGCTCGATGCGCACTTCCAGCAATGCGAGGTCTTCGTCGGTCGGCCCGCCGGGGAACCAGGCTTTGGCCATAGGCGACCAGAGCCGCTCCTTGGTGGCCATGTCATGGGTGACGCGGGCGGTACCTGACACCGAGACATAGCTGTCCGCGCCCGGGTCGGCATAGGCGATGTTGACGTTGCCGTCGCTCCGGATGCGTGTGGCAATCTCGCTGGCGGCAGAGATGAAGAAGTACAGCACTGAGCCCTCATCCATGCCCTTGTTCTGGGTGGTGAGTGGGTGGCTGTGGAGCATCCCGTCGTCATGGCGGTGGGTCAGCATGCCGAAGCGGATGTCCTTGATCAGGCTCCAGAGTGCGTCGTGGTCGGTGGCGGCTGAAGTCATGGCAATTCCTGCGTTGGTTTCAATCGAACCACTGTAGACCGGGCCATGCCGGGGCGGGGTCGGTCCTGCACCCCTTGGCGTGTGGGCCTGGGCTGACAAACGGAGTCAGGCGCCTGGCTCGGGTCCCCGGTCCCGGCCCATGAGTCCGCGCAGGGCCTGCGCCGTGAAGTCATCGGCCGGGAAGAATGATTCGACGGCCAGCTCCTGCAATGTCACATCCACCGGCGTGCCAAACACGGTGATCGTGCTGATGAAGTTCAAGACGCCCGCATCAGTGCGAAAGCGAAAGGGCATGGCGACTCCCAGCAGCTCGCCGTCCAGCATCATGTCGGCCGCACTTTCAGGCAGTGGATAGCTGCGCAATTCCTCCAGCAAATCGGCAAGAACTGCATCGCCTGTGGCATTGACCTGCTGGCGCAGCCGTTCAAACAGGTGGCTGCGCCACTGCCCCAGGTTGGCTATCTTCGGTGCGAGGCCGCCAGGATGCAGGCTCAGTCGCAAGACATTGACCGGCCCGGCCAGCAGCGAAGGGTCAACGCCTGCCAGCAGGTGCGGCACGGCTGCGTTGGCCGCAACCATGTTCCAGTGACGGTCCACCGCAAGCGCAGGGCAGGGCTCATGGCCCTTGAGTACCAGCTCGACCGCCTTGCGCGCCGCGGCCAGGGCAGGGTCGTCCAGGGACCGCTCGCGGTACATGGGTGCAAACCCGGCAGCCACGAGCAGGGCGTTGCGTTCGCGCAGGGGAATGTCCAGGCGTTCGGACAGGCGCAGCACCATTTCCCGGCTTGGACTGGCCCTGCCGGTTTCAACAAAGCTGAGGTGGCGTGTGGAAACGTCGGCTTCCTGGGCCAGGTCCAGCTGGCTCAAGCGCCGGTGCTGGCGCCAGTGGCGCAGGTGCTCGCCAAAGGGTTGCGGTGCTGCGCGGTGCGGCCGGGAGGCCGCAGTTGTCGAGGTGTTCATGGCCGGATGTTAGGCGCAACCTGGCGTGTGACCCATTA
>CAZFKW010000241.1:1462-2380 GCA_964519795.1 uncultured Ramlibacter sp.
ACCCATTACCTGCCGGGTAATCGCCTGGCGGCCGGTGACCGGTAAAGATCGGCCCATTCATCAACCCCAAGGAGTTTTCACATGACCGTTCTCTCATCCCCCCGGTTCCTGCGCAACGTACTGCTGGCGGACGCCACCACAGGCCTGGGCAGCGGCGTGCTGCAACTGCTGTTCACCGGGACCATGGCATCCATGCTGGGCCTGCCGGCCGCCCTGTTGACCGCAACCGGCATTTTCCTGCTGGCGTTCGCAGCGGCGCTGGCCTTCCTGGCCACCCGCCAGCCGATCCCGCGCGCCCCGGTCTGGATTGTGGTGGTGGGCAATATGGGTTGGGTCGTTGGCTGTGTGGTGTTGCTTGCCAGCGGGGTTTTCCCGGTCACGTCGCTCGGAATGGCCTATCTGCTGGTGCATGCGGTCACAGTGTTCATCATGGCGGAGCTTGAGTGGATGGGGCTGCGCCGTGCTCCGGCCGGCTGGGCCTGAGGGGGCGGTTTTCCGTGGTTGGGCCGTCCGCCAAACGGGTCCGCCAAACGGGTAAGGCTTATCTTGTATGCTTTGCGGTCGCGGCGCGCCACGGTACTGCCTGGCGCGCGGCCTGAGCGACTCACAACACCCGAAGCAGAAAGACTCCTCCAATGACCCGTGTTTTCAATTTCAGCCCCGGTCCCGCCACCCTGCCCGAACCCGTGCTGCGCAAGGCGGCCGAAGAGATGTTGGACTGGCACGGCTCCGGCATGTCGGTCATGGAGATGAGCCATCGCGGCAAGGAGTTCATCGGCATCCATGCCGAGGCCGAGAGCCTGTTGCGCGAGCTGATGGGCATCCCCGCCAACTACAAGGTGCTCTTCATGCAGGGCGGCGCCATCGGCGAAAATGCCATCGTCCCGATGAACCTGATCGGGCGCACCGGCTCGGCCC
>CAZFKW010000241.1:2390-6528 GCA_964519795.1 uncultured Ramlibacter sp.
TACATCAGCACCGGCGACTGGTCCAAGAAGTCGATCAAGGAAGCAAAGAACTACGGCAAGATCAATGTTGCAGCGTCGGGCGAGGCCAGCAACTTCACCGCCATCCCGCCGCAATCCGAATGGAAGCTGGATCCGGGCGCTGCCTATGTGCACATCTGTTCCAACGAAACCATTGGCGGTGTCGAGTATCACTGGACGCCCGACACCGGCAGCGTGCCGCTGGTGGCCGACATGTCGTCCAACATCATGTCGCGCCGCATCGACGTCAGCAAGTACGGGCTCATCTATGCCGGCGCGCAGAAGAACATGGGACCGTCGGGCCTGACCATCGTGATCGTGCGTGACGACCTGGTCGGCCATGCGCTGCCGATCACCCCGTCGGCGTTTGACTACAAGCAGCAGGCTGACAACGACTCAATGTACAACACGCCGCCCACCTATGCGATCTACATCGTGGGCCTGGTACTGCAGCATGTGAAGTCGCTCGGCGGCCTGGCCGCCATGGAAGAGCACAACAAGGCCAAGGCCGCCGTGCTGTATGACTACCTGGACCAAAGCAGCTTCTACCGCAACCCGGTGGCAAGAGACGCACGGTCGCTGATGAACGTGCCCTTCAAGCTCAAGGACGATGCGCTGGATGATGCCTTCCTCAAGGGCGCGCAGGCCAGGGGCATGATCCAGCTCAAGGGCCACCGCTCGGTGGGCGGCATGCGCGCCTCCATCTACAACGCCATGCCCGTTGAAGGGGTGAAGGCGCTGGTGGCATACATGCAGGAATTCGAAAAGCAGCACGGCTGATCTTTGCGTCTCCTCCTGATTCCGGCCGCCGACCCGGCCCTGCTCCTGCAATCAAATCAAACTACATGAGACAAAAGACACCATGAGCAAGCCTTTTGAAGTGCTGGTCCTGAACCAGATATCGGCCAAGGGCCTGGCGCGGTTTCCGGCCGGGCGCTACAGCACAGGCAAGGCCATTGCCGCGCCCGACGCGGTGCTCGCGCGCTCCGCCGACATGCATGCCCTGGACATTCCGTCCAGCGTGCAGGCCATCGGCCGGGCCGGTGCCGGCACCAACAACATTCCCGTCAAGGCGATGAGCGATCGCGGCGTGCCGGTGTTCAATGCGCCGGGCGCCAATGCCGGGGCAGTCAAGGAACTCGTGCTGGCCGGCATGCTTCTGGCCGCACGCAACCTGGCGCCGGCCTTGCGCTTTGTTGAGGGCCTGGACCCGACATCCCCAGACCTGCACAAGACGGTGGAAGATGGCAAGAAGAACTTCGCCGGGTTCGAGCTGGCGGGCCACACGCTGGGCATCATCGGCCTGGGCAAAATCGGCTGCCTCGTGGCCGATGCCGCCATCAAGCTGGGCATGAACGTGTTGGGATATGACCCCGAGATCACGGTTGACGCCGCCTGGAGCCTGCCAGCGCAGGTGAAGAAGGCGGCCAGTGTGAACGATGTATTGAAGAATTCTGACTTCGTCACCCTTCATGTCCCCCTGGTCGCGGCAACCCGCGACCTCGTGAACACCGACAACATCAAGCTCATGCGAGCGGGCGCCGTGCTGCTGAACTTCTCGCGCGAAGGGGTGGTGAACGATGCTGCAACCCTGGCCGCGCTGGATGCGAAGCAACTGGCCTGGTACGTCTGCGACTTTCCCGGCGCGGCCACACATGGCCATGCGAAGGTGATCGCACTGCCTCACCTGGGGGCGTCCACGCGTGAAGCCGAAGAGAACTGCGCCGTCATGGTGGCGGACCAGTTGCGCGACTACCTGGAAAACGGCAATGTCGCAAATGCGGTCAACTTTCCGAACGTGTCCATGGGTCGCGAGTCGGCCTACCGTGTGGCCATTGCCAATGCCAACGTGCCCAACATGCTGGGACAGATATCCACCGCCATGGCCAACGCAGGGTTGAACATCCACAACATGGTCAACAAATCGCGGGGCGACATGGCCTACACGCTGGTGGATGTGGACAGTGAGGTGAGCAGTACGGTGCTGGACAGCCTGCGAAGTATTGCCGGGGTGCTCGCGGTGAGGTACCTCCCGGAATAGGATGCCCTCCGTCCGCCGTTCGGGCGCCGGCCGCTTCTTCTATTGGCACACGGCATTGCATTGAATTGAAGTTGGGCCACAATGTCCCTAAAGCAGGAACAAGGAGTCCACATGACCAGTGCAGCCCCACATCCGTTTGCCTCGACCCGCAAGCGTTTCAAGACGGCGTCCGGCAAGACCGGCAGTTTTTACTCCCTGCCCGCCCTCGCCAAACTGTTTCCGAAAGTCCCGCGCCTGCCGGTGTCCGTGCGCATCGTGCTGGAGTCCGTGCTGCGCAACTGTGACGGCAAGAAGGTCACACCAGATCACGTGAGGCAACTCGCCACCTGGTTCCCCAATGCCGATCGCAGCGACGAGATTCCGTTTGTGGTGTCGCGTGTTGTGCTCCAGGACTTCACAGGCGTGCCCCTGCTGGCCGATCTGGCCGCCATGCGCAGTGTTGCAGCCAGACTGGGCAGGAAGGTCGGCGCCATCGAGCCGCTGGTGCCGGTGGACCTGGTGGTGGACCATTCGATCATGGTGGATCATTACGGCACGAAGAACGCGCTGGACCTGAACATGAAGCTGGAGTTCCAGCGCAACCGCGAACGTTACGAGTTCATGAAATGGGGCATGCAGGCCTTCAGCACCTTTGGCGTGGTGCCGCCGGGCTTTGGCATCGTGCACCAGGTGAACCTTGAATACCTGGCGCGTGGTGTGCACAAAACGCAGGACGGTGTGTACTACCCTGACACCCTTGTTGGCACCGACAGCCACACCACCATGATCAACGGCATCGGCGTTGTCGGCTGGGGCGTGGGCGGTATCGAGGCTGAGGCAGCCATGCTCGGGCAGCCGGTGTACTTCCTGACGCCTGACGTCGTCGGCTTCGAGCTCACCGGCCGCCTGCGCGAAGGCGTCACGGCAACGGACCTGGTGCTCTGCGTGACAGAGATCCTGCGCCGGGAGAGAGTCGTGGGCAAATTCGTCGAATTCTTCGGGGAGGGCACACGCACGCTGGCCCTGCCAGACCGTGCGACGATTGCCAACATGGCGCCCGAGTACGGTGCGACCATGGGTTTTTTCCCGGTTGATGAGAAGACCATTGAGTATTTCAGGGGCACGGGCCGCACCAAAGCCGAGATCGAGGCCTTCGAGGCCTACTTCCGGGCCCAGGGCCTGTTTGGTGTGCCAAAGGCGGGCGATATCGACTATTCGCAGGTGGTCCGCCTCGACCTGGGCTCGGTAACGCCCAGCCTGGCCGGCCCGAAGCGGCCACAGGACCGGATCGAGCTGGGGAATGTCGCGAGCCAGTTCGCCTCCCTGTTCAGCAAGCCTTCTTCAGAGAATGGGTTCAACCGCCCGGCTGAGGTGCTGCAGACACGGCACCTGGTGGGTGCATCGGGAGAAGAGCCTGACCCCAGGATTCCGGCGTCGCCGCCGACCCCCGCCGGGGCGCCGCGCGACGTCATGGAGATGGAGGGCAACAAGCCGACGCTCGCTACCGCCCAGCCGGAAACTGCTGTGGCGGCCAGGAAGGGCGCCGACATCACCATCGGCAATGGCGATGTGCTGATCGCCGCCATTACAAGCTGTACCAACACCTCCAACCCCAGCGTGCTGATTGCCGCCGGATTGCTGGCAAAGAAGGCGGTGGAGGCAGGCCTGAAGGTCAAGCCGCACGTCAAGACATCGCTGGCACCCGGCTCGCGCATCGTGACCGAATACCTCACGCAGACCGGCCTGCTGCCGTATCTGGAAAAGCTCGGCTTCGCGCTGGCGGGCTACGGCTGCACCACCTGTATCGGCAATGCCGGCGACCTGACATCCGAGATCAACGAGGCAATCACCAAGAGCGACCTGGTCTGCGCTGCCGTGCTTAGCGGCAACCGCAACTTCGAGGCGCGCATCCATCCCAACCTCAAGGCCAACTTCCTGGCCAGCCCGCCGCTGGTGGTGGCCTATGCGATTGCCGGCACGGTCATGCGCGACCTGATGACCGAGCCCGTGGGCAAGGGGAAGAACGGCAAGGACGTTTACCTGGGCGACATCTGGCCGACCAGCGACGAGATCTACAAGCTGCTCAGGTTCGCGATGAAT
>CAZFKW010000242.1:0-5066 GCA_964519795.1 uncultured Ramlibacter sp.
CGGGTTGCTGGTCATCACCTGCGGGCCGGGCTGGATGTTGTGGATGGTCATGGCGCCCACCATCAGCGCCATCACGGCGTTGGGCGGAATGCCCAGCGTAAGCAGCGGGATGAACGAGGTCTGCGCGCCGGCATTGTTGGCCGACTCGGGGCCGGCCACGCCGCGGATGTTGCCCTTGCCAAAGGCGATTTCGCCGGGCTTGAGCTTGATCTTCTTCTCGATGGTGTAGGCCGCAAAGGCCGACAGCAGCGCGCCACCGCCGGGCAGGATGCCCAGCGAGGAGCCCAGCGCCGTGCCGCGCAGCACGGCAGGCACCATGTGCTTGAAGTCAGCCTTGGTCGGCCACAGGCCCTGGACCTTGGCGGTGAACACCTCGCGCTCGCTCTCCGGCTTGGCCAGGTTGGAGATGATTTCCCCGTAGCCGAACACACCCATGGCAATCACGATGAAGCCGATGCCGTCAGTCAATTCTGGAATGTCGAAGCTGTAACGGGCCACGCCGGAGTTCACGTCAGTACCAATCAGGCCGAGCAGCAGCCCCAGCACGATCATGCCGATGGCCTTGAGCAGCGAGCCCGAGGCCAGCACCACGGCGCCAATGAGGCCCAGCACCATCAGCGAGAAGTACTCGGCCGGGCCGAACTTGAAGGCCAGTTCGGTCAGCGGTGGCGCAAAAGCCGCCAAAATCAGCGTGCCCACGCAGCCGGCAAAGAACGAGCCCAGGCCCGCAGCCGCAAGCGCAGGCCCCGCCCGTCCCTGGCGCGCCATCTGGTAGCCGTCGATCACCGTCACCACCGACGATGACTCGCCCGGCAGGTTGACCAGGATGGCGGTGGTGGAGCCGCCGTATTGCGAGCCGTAGTAGATGCCGGCCAGCATGATCAGCGCTGCCACCGGTGGCAGCGCATAGGTGGCCGGCAGCAGCATGGCGATGGTGGCCACCGGGCCGATGCCGGGAAGCACACCGATGAGCGTGCCCAGCAGGCAGCCCAGGAAAGCGTACAACAGGTTCTGCAGCGTGAACGCTGCGGTGAACCCGATGGTGAGGTTGTTGATGAGATCCATGTGTATGTGTCCTTAACCCGAGATGAAAGTGGGCCACACCTGGAACTGCAGCTTGAGCGCATAGACGAAAGCAAACCAGCTGGACACGGCGAGAACGGTGGCGAGAATGAACACTTCCTTCAGGATGAAGCGGTCACCGGCCATGCTGGCGATGAACACCAGTGCATAAATGGCAGCGATAAGCCCCATGGCGGGGATGCCGAACCTGGGCAGACCACCCAGCAGGATGCCGAAGATGACGTTGGCGCCAATGATGAAGCCCAACGGCTTCCACGCCCAGCGCCCGAGGGGCTCCCCGTCTTCGGTTGGCACAACCAGGGACGAGAATATGATGCCGGCGCCAATCAGGGCCAACAGCACCCCCAGCATCAGCGGGAAGTATCCAGGACCCATGCGGGCCCCCGTGCCAATGTTGTAATTCGTGGCTCCCCACGCAAAGGCAACGCCCACGACCGTGAACATGACGCCCGAGTAGAAATCCTTCTGGCTCTTGGCAATTTTCATCAGCTGTTGTCTCCATGTAAAAGCGGACGCGGGTTGCCGCGTCTCCTGCGATCCGTTTATCGCGGCAAGGCACTGACCGCTGGCTGACGCAGGTGCTACGCAAAAACGCGTAGCGTGCAGCCGGCGTATTGCGCTACCGTGGGAGCCAAGATGCGTATCCTGCTGGTCGAAGACGATGTGGTACTGCGCGATGTGATGGTTCGCAGCCTGACCGACGCAGGCCATCGCGTGGATGTGGCAGAGACGCTGGAGCAGGCCGAGCACTTCTGGCTGGTCCAGCCGTTCGACACGGTGCTCCTGGACCTGAACCTGCCCCTGACGAGCCACCCCCTCAGCGGGCTTGGCAGCGGCCTGAAGGCTTTGCGCAATGCCCGGGCACGTGGCGACAGGACTCCGGTGCTGGTGCTGACGGCCCGCAATCGTACGGACGAGCGCATTGCCGGACTGGACGCGGGCGCAGACGACTACCTCGGCAAGCCGTTTGACCTGGCTGAGGTGGAGGCCCGCCTGCGTGCGCTGGTACGCCGCACCCAGGGCACCGAAGACCGGGTGGAAGTCGGCCGGCTGACACTGAACCGCAAGGCCCGCCGGGTCATCATGGGAGAGCAACCGCTGGACCTCCCAGCCCGCGAGTTCGAGGTGCTGTGGGAGCTTATGACGCCCCCGGGCCACGTCATCAGCAAGCGCGCGCTGTCGAGCAAGCTGTCGGAGACCGATGAATGGCTGGGCGACAACGCCCTGGAAGCCTTCATCTCGCGCCTGCGCAAGCGGCTGGCCGGCTCCGGCGTGCGCATCCGCACCTTGCGCGGCCTGGGCTATGTGCTGGAACCCGACCAATGAATGCGCCGGCAGGCCAGGGGCAGGCGGCGCAGGGCAAGCCGTCGCTGCAGTCGCGCATCATCCGTGGCGTCCTGATGCCTATGGCACTGACCTGGCTTGCGGGGACTCTTGTGATGCTGGGGCTGGCCAACTCGTTCATGCAGCATGCCTTTGACCGCTCGCTCCTGGATGATGCACAGGTGGTGGCCGCCAATGTGACGCTGAAGTCCGGCGTCCTGTCGCTGGATCTGTCTCCGCGCGAGATCAGCACCGTGCTGTTTGACCAGGTCGAGTCCGAGTACTTCGCCGTGCGTCTGCCCGACGGCACACTGGTCGCAGGTGAGGGCGCGCTGGTCGCACCCGAGGGGCTGAGGGATGCACAACACAGTTTCTCTGACCTGGTCGTCAGGGGAACCAGGGTGCGCGCTGCAACGCTGCACCTGGACAAGCCGGTCCCGTTCGATGTCATCGTCGCGGAAACCACACGCAGCCGGGCCACGCAGTTGCGGCTGCTGCTGGCATGGACCCTCGCTGATGGCGCTCGCCTGGTGGCTGCGCCGCTCGATCACCCGTGACCTGCAACCCCTGGTTCAGCTGCGGGAGGCGGTCCGGCGGCGCGACGCCAATGACCTGGCGCCGGTACCGGTCAATGCAAGCACCCGCGACATGGAGCAACTCGGGATGGCTGTCAACTCCCTGCTGGCCCGCCTCAACGAAAGCGGAAGGGCACAGCGCGAGTTCACGGGAAACGTTGCCCATGAACTGCGCACGCCCCTTGCGGGCATCCGGGCCCTGGCCGAATACGGGCTTGCACACAGGGATCCGGCGGTCTGGCAGGCGCAACTGCAGGGCATCGTCAGCAGCCAGGCGCGCGCCAGCCGACTGGTGGACCAGCTTCTGGCGCTCGCGCTCGCCGACGAGGCCAAGTCCGGAATCCAGCTGTCGACGGTGGCTCTGGACGAAATGGTCCGGCAAAGCGTGATGCGCTTTCTTGCGCAAGCCGACGCCGCAGGCGTGGACCTGGGTGCGCGAGGCGTCGAATCGGCCACCCACGTCACGGGCGACCCCACACTCATTGAAGGCATCCTGAACAACCTGATCGACAACGCGCTGCGCTACGGGCTGAGCGCCGGCAACGAGTTGGCGACGGTCACGGTCGCGATCTCGCGCACCGACCGCAGTGTGATGCTGTCAGTCATCGACAACGGGCCGGGCCTGACCCCGGAAATGCGCATCCGCCTCACGCAGCGCTGGACCCAGGGCGGCGCCGGGCAGATGCTGGGCCTGGGCGCAGGCCTGGGCCTGGCCATCGTCGCGCAGTATGCCCAGCTGATGGATGCAACACTGGAGCTGGCTGACGGCCCTGACGGCTGCGGGCTCTCGGCAAGTGTGGTGTTCGGCGCGCGGACCACGAAGGAATAAGAATCAACCAAAGCATAGTTTTTTGCTACCTTGGAGTACCATAAGGTCACATTTGTATTATTAACCAGCTCCAGGTCTCAACTATGTTCAAGTGGCTCAAGCGAAAGTCATCCGGCAGACCGCAATACGCCTGGCAAGAGTCGGGCCATCGCCATCGGCGCCATGTCCGCTCCGAATCCGGCCCATCGACCCAGCATCCCGCCGCAAGGCCGGTGGATAGCCGCCCCGCCGGATTCGAAGACACCCTGCCCCATGGTGAGGCCGAGTTGCCGTGGCGGGCGATTCTCGGGAAGACCGGCGCGGAGGTGGCGCAGTCCCTTGTCCACTCGCTGCACGAACTGGACGCGGCAATACACAACACGGCTGACCCGGCGGGCCTGCTCGGGCGGGCGCGCGAATCCATTGAGCACGCCAGACGGGTTGCCATGGTGGCGCAGAATCTTGCAAGGCAGCGGGACGTCGCTGGCGTGCACAGCGACCGCATCAACCTGGAAGAAGTCGTCACGGCAGTACTCGAGGCCAGGGCCGGCTGGCTTGAGCGATGCGGCGTCACAGTCCACTTCGCTCCGGGCCGGGCCATCGTGTCGAGTGACGCAGCACAACTCTTCGCACTGGTTGACGAACTGACGCAATGGGCAGGGAAGCTGGCGCAGGAAATCGCCATCACCATTGACACGCTGAAGGACGCAGCCCCCCGGCTTCAGGTGTTCGCCAGGGTGGACGTCCATGCCCTGGACGCCGGCAACTGGGAAACCCTGGGCTGGTACTTCTTCCATCAGCAGCTTCGGCTGCTGGGCGGGGAGGCCAGCTTTCATGCCGACCCGGACAAACTGACGGTCACAGCGACCTTCCCCCCGCATGAAGCGCAGGAGCCCGACACCTGCAGCGCCGAACTGACGCAGGAGCACGACCTTGCCATCGACATCCTGCGCGGGCGGCGCGTCATCGTCATCTCTGCAGATGCAGATCTGCGGCGGGAAGTCAGGCAAGCCCTGCCGGCCGTGCTCAGCCTGAGGGTCTATGAAAACATTGCAGATGCGCGGCAGCACTACGCACATGAATTCCCGCACGCCGTCATCTACGACGGGGACATCGAGGCTGCTGCAGTGTTCACCCTTCGCCATGACCAGTCCGGCACTCACGGCATTGCCTATGTCGAGATCTGTGCCGATGCTGACGACTTTTCGGTGTCGCAGTTCGGCGCGATGAGCACCGGCCATGTCGGTCGCGCCGTGCTGTCAAATGCGCTGGTGCCG
>CAZFKW010000242.1:5097-6429 GCA_964519795.1 uncultured Ramlibacter sp.
CTCCCCGCAGAATTCACCAGTCACCAGTCACCAGTCACCTGCAGCCGCAGCCGTCACCGGATTACCTGCGCCGCGCCTGCTCGTACAGCTTCTGCACCTTTGGCACATTGGCCTGCAACTCACTGATGCGGGCCGGTCCTGAGGGGTGGGTGGACAAGAAGCTCGGGCCGCTCTTGCCGCCGCCGGCCGCCCCCATCTTCTGCCAGAGCGTCACGCCGGCCTGCGGCTGGAAGCCCCCGCGCGCGGCCAGTTCCAGGCCCACAAGGTCGGCCTCCGTTTCGTCTTCACGGCTGAACCTCAGGCTGAGCAGCTGGGTGCCGAGATTGGCCGCCACGTTGCCCAGGTCACCCAGGCCCAGCAGCTGGGCGCCGAGCGACAGCCCGATGCTGGTGGCCTGCGTCTTGGCCAGCCGCGCCCGCGCGTGCTCGCGCAGGGCATGGGCCATCTCGTGGCCCATGATCATCGCGGTCTCATCATCCGTCAGCTTGAGGTCATCAAGGATGGCCGTGTAGAAAGCGATCTTGCCGCCAGGCATGCAGAAGGCATTGATCTGCTTGCTGCCCAGCAGGTTGATTTCCCACTTCCAGGAGGTCGCGCGATCATTCCACTGGGCGGTGTAGGGAATCAGCCGTGAGGCAATGGCGCGCAGGCGCACCACCTGCGGATGGTTGGGCGGTGCCAGCGCGCCCTTGGCCCGCGCTTCAGCCATCATCTGCGCATACTGCTTGTTGGCCGCGCCTTCCAGCTGGTCGGCAGGCACCAGCTTGCGCATCGTCGAGCCACTGCCGACATCCACCTGGGCCAGGGCAGGCACGGCGATGGTGGTGGCCGTGGCGGCCGCACCAGCCAGCAAAAAGGCGCGCCGCGCCGACCAGACATGGGTGGAACGCGGTTCAGATTCGGCCTGATGGCCAGACTTGAGGTCGCATAGAAGGCACATGCCGCCATGATAAAGCGATGCCGCCCGCACGTGGGCACAATGTCGCCATGGCCCCACCTGATTCAAGTGTTGTCGCAAACACATCCGCCAATCCTGCGGTCGACCCTTCCGGTAGCGCCCCCCCGATGCGGCCGGCGCGTCCCTCGTGGCACGACACCCTGCTTTCCCTATGGGACCGGCGCGTGCTGGCGCTGCTATTCCTGGGCTTCACGGCCGGCCTGCCGATCCTGCTGATCTTTTCGTCGCTGTCGCTCTGGTTGCTTGAGGCAGGGGTGGAGCGTAAGGCTGTCACGTTTTTCAGCTGGGCGGCGCTTGGTTATTCATTCAAGTTCATATGGGCGCCACTGGTGGACCGCCTTCCGCTGCCACTGCTGACCCGCTGGCTGGGCCGG
>CAZFKW010000243.1:0-6429 GCA_964519795.1 uncultured Ramlibacter sp.
AGCATGGCCAGCGATGCCGACATTGCCGCGCTGGACCGGAAGGCCCCTTTTGCCGCGCAATGCGCCGCGCGCGGCCTGGTGCTGGCAGCGGCCGATGTCTATGTGCTGGCCCACTGGATCACCGACCGTGACCTGCCGCGCCGCTTTGATGTGCCGTTCCTGGTGGCCCGCATGCCGGACAACCAGGCGCCGGTGGCCGACGAGGCCGAGCAGTTCGAGCCGGTGTGGGTCAGCCCCGCGAAGGCGCTGGCGCAGCACAAGGCCGGCAGCTTCTTCATCATCTTCCCGACCATCCGCACGCTGGAGCGGCTGCAGGCGTTCAGGACGGTGGACGCCGTGCTGGCCGCCTGCGCCGGCGAGAAGCCGCTGTGGACGTCGTGCCCGCGAGCCGGCTGGCTGGCCGGGCAGGAAGCGCGCTACATGGAGCATGAGACGCCGTATGGCGAGCTTGAGCTGACGTCCCCGGACGGCCAGATGGTCCACCATCTGGACTGGAACACGCTCCAGCCCGTGCCGCTGCTGCGCAACGTCACCCGCCTCACCGCGCCCAACCCGGGCGTGATGACCGGCCCGGGCACCAACAGTTACCTCGTCGGCGACCCTGGCACGGGCTACATCGCCATCGACCCGGGGCCGAACGATCCGCAGCATGTGGAGCGGCTATGGCGCGCAGCGGGCGGCGACATCCGGATGATTGTCTGTACCCACTCGCATTCGGACCATTCACCTGGCGCGCCCTTGCTGCAGGCGCTGTGCAAAAGCAGGCCGCCGATCCTCGGGCTGCCGTCGCAAGCCACAGCACGGCCCGACAGCGAGTTCACGCCGGACCGGACCCTCATTGACCACGAAACGCTGGTGGTCGAAGGCAATGGCATCCGCCACAGCCTCAAGGTGATCTTCACGCCGGGCCATGCGGCCAACCACCTGTGCCTGGTGCTGGTCGAAGACGGCCTGCTGTTCTCGGGCGACCACATCCTCAACGGCAGCACAACGGTCATCAACCCGCCGGACGGCGAGATGAATGCCTACCTGGAGTCGCTGGACAAGCTCACTGCGGCCTGCGCGGAGCACGGCATCGATTTCATCCTGCCTGCGCATGGCTATGTCATCGGCTCCGCGCCCGAAGCAATTGCGATGCTCAAAGCGCATCGGCTCAAGCGTGAGGCCAAGGTCATGAAGGTGATGCTGGAACACCCTGACGAGACCATGGAGGAGTGGGTGCAGCACGCCTATGACGATGTGCCCCCGCGCATGTGGCCGGTGGCCCAGCGCTCGCTGCTGGCGCATGTGCAGCGCATCCGGTCCATGCAGGGCAACCCGTGACCGAACCCGTTCGCCTGGCCAAGAGGGTCGCGGAGATCAAGGGCTGCTCGCGCCGCGAAGCCGAGATGTATATCGAAGGCGCGTGGGTCACCGTGGAGGGCCGGCTGGTCGAGGAGCCCGCGTTCAAGGTCGCAGCGAACCAGCGCGTGGAAGTGAGTGCCGAGGCCAGCCTCCTGGCAGTGACGGCCGTCACCATCCTGCTGCACAAACCGGTCGGTTACGAGTCGGGCATTGGCGAAGGCGTGAATGCTGCGGGCGGGCCGCAAGGCAGCCGAAGCCGGGGCGCGCCTCCCGCGCTGGAACTGCTCAGTGCACAATCGCGCGCAAAGGACGACCGCACCGGCATCCGCATGGTGAAGAAACACTTCAGCCAGCTGGCCGCGCCACTGCCCTTGCCAACGGAGGCCAGCGGCCTCGTGGTGTTTACCCAGGACCCGCGCATCCAGCGCAAGCTGCTGGAGGATGCGGAGACGATCGAGCAGGAAGTGATCGTCGGGGTGGAAGGCGCGGTATCGCCTGAGCAGCTTGCGCGCCTGGGCCATGGCCTGAGCTTCAATGGCCGGGCGTTGCCCCCCATCAAGGTCAGCATGAGCAGCAGCAATGAGTCTGAAACACGCCTTCGCTTTGCGCTCAAGGGCATCCGGCCGGGGCAGGTACCTTACATGTGCGAGAGCGTCGGGCTGCAGATCTTGAACATGAAGCGCATTCGCATCGGGCGGGTGCCGATGACGAACCTGCAGCCGGGGCAATGGCGGTATCTGCCTGCCGGTGAGCGGTTCTGAGCGTGGCCGCCGGAAGAAATTGTGAAGTCCACCGATAAGCCGGATTCTGTGCGCCGGGGTTGCCCCCGGTGTGACCGCCATTAATCTGGGCCGTTGATTGCTCTTCGGCTCGGTGCTACCTACCCGCACACTCCGGGGGCCCCGGGTTAGGGTGTTGCAGCGTGAGCCGCTTCACCCAGTGTGTGCCTACTTGGTATTGCTGCGCGTAGAGATTGCCCGTTTCACCCGGCAGGGGTTGCCCCCCGCCGACTCGTCTCTGTTGCTCTGATCCTCACCTCACGGCGGGCAGGAATTACCTGCTACGCTGCCCTTCGCAGTCCGGACGTTCCTCCAGCGCGGCCTTTCGGCCCGACGTAAACGTCGGCTTTGCAGCTAGCGCCAGCGGCGGTCTGGTGGACTTCACAGGCGGTATTATCGGCCACTTCCTTTTTCTGCTTGATCGACACAAGCCATTCAAGGACTTTCATGATCCGCCTTTCTGAACTCAAGCTGCCGCTTTCGCAGGCAGAGGACCCGCTGCCGCACCTGCTGCAGGCCGTCTGCATGGTGCTCGGCCTTCCCGCTGGGGGCATCGCCAACGTCCACATTTTCAAGCGCAGCTTTGACGCGCGCAAAGCCGATTTGATGGCGGTCTACATCGTGGATGTGACGCTGGCTGACCCCTCGCAGGAGGGTGCCATGCTGGCACGGTTCACGATGAACTCGCACGTCAACCGCACGCCCGACATGGTGTGGCAGCCCCCGGCTGAAGCACCGGCTGGATTGCCCTTGCGTCCGGTCGTCGTGGGCTTCGGCCCCTGCGGCATCTTTGCCGCGCTGGTGCTGGCGCAAATGGGTTTCCGGCCGATCGTGCTGGAGCGCGGCAAGACCGTGCGCCAAAGAACCAAAGACACCTGGGGCCTGTGGCGCAAGAATGTACTCAATCCCGAGTCAAACGTGCAATTCGGCGAGGGCGGCGCCGGCACCTTCTCCGACGGCAAGCTCTACAGCCAGATCAAGGACCCGCGGCACCTGGGCCGCAAGGTGATGAACGAGTTCGTCAAGGCCGGCGCGCCACCGGAAATCCTTTATGAGGCGCACCCGCATATCGGTACCTTCAAGCTGGTGAAGGTTGTGGAGAACATGCGCGAGCAGATCATTGCGCTGGGCGGGGAGATACGCTTTGAGCAGCGCGTCACCGATGTGCTGGTGGAAGACACCGGCCAAGGACGGCATCTGCGCGGCCTGACCGTGCTGGACTACGCCACAGGTGCCAGCTACGAGCTGCGTGCCGACCATGTGGTGATGGCGCTCGGCCACAGCTCGCGCGACACTTTCGCCATGCTGCATGAGCGCGGCGTGTACATGGAGGCCAAGCCTTTTTCCATCGGCTTTCGCATCGAGCATCCGCAAGGCGTGATCGACCGCGCGCGCTGGGGCCGGCACGCCGGGCACCCCCTGCTGGGCGCGGCCGACTACAAGCTGGTCCACCACGCGTCCAACGGGCGCTCGGTGTACAGCTTCTGCATGTGCCCGGGCGGCACGGTGGTGGCGGCAACCTCAGAACCAGGCCGTGTCGTGACCAACGGCATGAGCCAGTACTCGCGCAATGAGCGCAATGCAAATGCAGGCATCGTGGTAGGCATCGACCCCGCGACGGACTACCCCGGCGGGCCGCTGGCCGGCATTGCCTTGCAGCGTCGGCTGGAGTCCCACGCGTATGAACTGGGCGGGGGCACCTATGAAGCGCCGGGCCAGCTGGTCGGGGAGTTCATCGCCGGCAAGGCCTCCACGGCGCTGGGTACAGTCGAGCCGTCCTACAAGCCGGGCGTGAAGCTGGGTGATCTGTCCTCTGCCCTGCCGGCCTATGCCATTGAAGCGATCCGTGAGGCGCTCCCGGCCTTTGGCAAGAAGATCAAGGGCTTTGACATGCACGATGCGGTGCTGACAGGCGTGGAGACGCGCACTTCCTCTCCGCTGAAGATTACACGCGGCGAGGACTTCCAGAGCATGAATACGCACGGCCTCTACCCTGCGGGGGAAGGCGCCAGCTACGCTGGCGGGATTCTCTCGGCAGGGATGGACGGGATCAAGGTTGGAGAGGCCGTAGCCACACAAATCATGTCATTGCGGGCTTGACCCGCAATTCAGGTCGGCCGGAAGTAACGCTATGGGCGGCCGACATGGATCCCGGATCAAGTCCGGGGTGACAGGTCATCTGGTGTGACGGCCCTGCGGCTTATGCGCCTTGGGAATTCTGCAAGGCTGCGATGCGCTCTTCAATCGGCGGGTGCGTCGCGAACAGCTTGCCGATGCCACCGGTGATGCCCATGGCTTCCACTGCCTTGGGCAGTTCGCCGGGTACCATGCCGCCCAGGCGGGCCAGCGCGTTGATCATCGGCTGCTTGCGGCCGAGCAGTTGCGCGGCGCCTGAGTCGGCGCGGAATTCCCGCTGGCGCGAGAACCAGGCGACGATCATCGCGGCCAGGAAGCCGAGCACGATGTCGAGCACGATGGTGGTGACGTAGTAGCCGATGCCGGGGCCCGAGTTGCTGTCGCTGCCGCGGCGCAGGAAGCCGTCCACCGCGTAGCCGATCACGCGGCTCAGGAACACGACAAAGGTATTCATCACACCCTGGATCAGCGTCATGGTGACCATGTCGCCGTTGGCAATGTGCGCGACTTCATGGCCGTGGCAAACGCGTTGGGAGCGCCTTCAAAAATTCCGACTTCCGGCATGCCGATGCCTGCCTTGTCGGCAAAGCGGCGTACGGTCTCGACAATCCAGGCTTCGTCGGCATTCTGCGCATCGTTGATGATGCGCACGCCGGCGCTCCACTTGGCCACCGGCTTGCTGATCAGCAGCGAGATGATGGCACCGCCAAAGCCCATGACCAGCGCAAAGCCCAGCAAGGCGCCCAGGTTCAGGCCATTGGCCGTGAGGTACCGGTTGACGCCCAGCAGGCTGGCTGCAATGCCCAGCACCACCACGACGGCGAGGTTGGTCATGACAAAGAGGAGGATGCGTTTCATGCTTTCTTTCTGGAAAAACCCATCTTGGGCTGTGCCGGAATGGTAGGGGCGGCGCGCCGGAAATCAAGACGGCAGCACCGTATGCACACAATATTTGCGGTTATTGGAGTCGCCACCCTGTGCCGCCCGTGCGGGGGGCACACGGAATACCTGGCGGTCATCATAGAAGCCGTCTGCTTCATTGGCAGGCCACCACCCTGGCACGCCCAGTACAGGCAGCGGCAAAAAAGGCTTGGCAGTGAGCTTGTCCACGGTCAGATCTCTGGCCACGCAGGCATCCAGGTGCGCCAGGTCCCCGCCGGCCTGCAGGCGCCAGACATGTGCCGTCACGGCCTTGCGCGGATGCACCAGCTTCTCCAGCAGGGCATGGCCAAACAGCACCAGCCTTGCCTGTGTCCATAGCGGCCGCAGCCCGATGAACAGACGCTGCCAGTCCTTCGCCTGCAGGGCATCCCACAGGGGTTGCGGCGCGTCGAGGAAGGCGGCGTTCTCGTCGAATACCGTCAGGGCATCCCGGACCGCGCCGCGGACAGGCTGGACGCCCTGCGCGGCAATCTGCGCGGCCTGGAGTTCGTTGAGCCGCTTTTTGGTGGCCGGAAAGTTCATCCAGCACAGGCCGTTGAAATAGTCGTGCAGGCACGGGCGCGTGGGGCAGCAGCCGGTTTCAAAGATGTACTGCTCATAGGCGCGCCCTGGCGGCAAGTCCTCCTGCGGAACGAAGCGCACGCTGGCGGCGCGCTCCAGGTTGAGCGCCTCATGCAGCGGCATCCCCTGCGCACAGCCATGTTCCACGGGGCGGCCATGCTGCTGCCACCCGGCGAGCCAGGGCCAGGTCCAGTCAATGGGGTCCAGCGCCACAACGGGGGCTCAGGTGTTCCGGCCCGCAGGATTGAACCGGGCGCTCAGACCGCCGCCAGCTTCCAGGCCAGCGCCTCACCCGAGCGCAGCGGCTTGAGTTCCGCCTCGCCAAAGGCAAAGCTCACAGGCGGTGTCCAGGCCTCGCGCCTGAGCGTGACGGTGCCGGTGTTGCGCGGCAGACCGTAGAAGGCGGGGCCATTGAAGCTGGCAAAGGCTTCCAGTCTGTCCAGAGCCCCTGCCAGGTCAAACGCCTCGGCGTACAGCTCCATGGCGGCATGAGCGGTATAGCAGCCGGCGCACCCTGTGGCGTGTTCCTTGAGGTGCGCAGGATGCGGCGCACTGTCGGTTCCGAGGAAGAACTTCGGGCTGCCGCCGGTCGCAGCCTCCACCAGCGCCACGCGGTGCGTCTCGCGCTTGAGCACGGGCAGGCAGTACCAGTGCGGGCGGATGCCGC
>CAZFKW010000244.1:0-6421 GCA_964519795.1 uncultured Ramlibacter sp.
GGAGTTCCACTCGCCTACCACAAGATCCCGAGCGTTCTTCTCGGAGAACTTGGCGGGGTCGGTAATGTCGAGCGCGTAGATTGCGCCCCGCTGGACACTCGTGTTGTCATTGATGGGGCCGCTGGAATTGCCGCCTGCACCAAGTCCCCCTACCAACCATGTGTGCCATGCGCCAGAATGGAAAAGGTCACCTGTTCCGGGAGACGCGTCCACGTAGAAGTTATGAGAGTACCGCGGATTGGCGTAATCCAGCGGGAAGGATGTGGAATGAATACTGGACAGCGCCGCTGCGGGCATGTATCCCAACACCTCGCGCCCGTCATTGGGGGTGCTGGGATTGGATGCAAAATTGCCGCCGGCGTCGTAAGCCCCGGCACGGAAACCGTGGAGATAGCCATCGTTCGCGCCAACGTACACGACATTCTGCCGCGTTGCCATGCTGGCTTTGAACTGGTTGTACGACGTGCCTTCAGGTGCCTTGGCTGAGGAATTCAGTCTGTCGGTCCAGGCTTCGGTATATGGTGATGCCGGCGGTCCGACCCAACTTGGGTTGGAGCCGAGAATGTCGCCCAGCAGACCTGTCCTGTTACGGAAGCTGCCGCCATGGCTTACTTCCTTCCCGCGATCACCCCGAAGGTAGGACAAGCGGTCGGACGTTGCAACAGCATCGCCGGCAGTGAGTGCGGTTTTCTGGGCAGCAGTAAGGTTTGTCCAGCGCAGCGGAATGCCTTTCGTGCCATTCCAGGTCAACAGGCTGCGCGCGCCCGGGTCCTGCGCAGAAGCGCTTTTCCCGGTGGCCGCACAGGCACCCCCAGTGAGCGTGCAACTCGCATCCCAGTTCGCCACTGGATTGATCGTGACCAGGTCACTGGCCGCGTCGTAGACCAGATCCTGCGCAGTCAGTTGCCCCCACCAGTTGGATGGGTGCGTCAATGCCAGGTAAACCTGCGTACCCGCACGGACTTGTGCGGTCTGCTGAACGTTGGTGCCGGCTGATGTGCTTGCGATATCCGCAGGGCCGGCCTTGAAGCAGGTAATTTCGTGGACGTTACTGCCGGCTCCAGTACTGGCTGCAAAGCCAAAGCGGAACGATGAAGGCATGGGTCCGTTCGTCGATTTGATATCGAAATCCGACAAGAGCTTCATTTGGCTGCCGCCATTGACCCTGAACGATACATCCAGTTTTCCAGCCTCCGAAATGCGCAATGAATAAGTTATGGGGATCGCGTCTCCGCGTTTGGGAAAGGGAATCCCTTGCTGATTGGTCATCGTTGCCCCGGTCGGAATTTCCGCTCCGCCAAGGTAAGGATAGTTGAGGATTTTCTTCGTTGTAGGTTTACCATTCGCAACAGCAACGCCATTCGCGTCAACGACAGTGGCGCCACTAAAATTCCATTTCGTACCTGTACGACACGTAGCCCCGGTTGCTCCCGCTTTGTTTGCAAAGTTCGCAGGATAATAGTTGGGATATTTGTTGTTCAGCGACGTCCAGGTCACGTTGCCTGCTCCACGAACCACAATATTCCCGGGTCGAAAGCCCGGCCCTGAGTTGGTTGTCCAGTAGGGATAGCTGAAGTTTCCCCATTCATCCAGGCCTATCCCGACATAGCCACCCGGCACACCATCGCCGCCGCCATTGTTGTAGCAGGTGTAGCCCAACGAGGCTCCAGCGAACCCGACGTTGGGCGCCTCAGCTCCGTCCATGAGAAAAAAGGAAATTCCGTCTGCTCCTTGCCCGTCGGAGCGATATATCCAACCGTTGGGCGGTGCTGGATAGGATCCATTTCCTCCGTATGTAACGGTCTTGAATGTGACCAGGACGCCTTGATCGGTAGGAAACGTGAAATTGGAGACGACAGACCCAGTCTGCGAGTTCCCATTGCCACCCCCAAGCCGGACATCGCCGTTGGTCAGGCGCAAGGCACCCTGCCCACCTGGATCTGGAAGGCGTCCGCCCACTCCTCCAACGTGAACTCTGCCTTTATAGTAAGGTAGTCCTACACACGCTGGAACTGTCCCTGTGTTGTTTCCTGCGGTCAGACAGGCGCCATTGATGGCTTTCCAGTCATAACTCGAAGATGCACCCGTGAGCGTCTCCTCGATGACCAATTGCGCGCGAAGCGCGGTATGGCATGCCCCGGCTGCGAGTAGTGCGCTGAAAAGCGCGGTATGCGGAAATTTTTTCATAAGCCACCGAGGTCCTTCACGTCTGAAGTCTTGATCTGGTAAGTACTGCGGACGATGGCCACCGTGTCCGCATTGCCGCCGTATCCGAATGCCGTGACCTGGTACAGATTGGAGCGGCCATCCGGGCTGAGCCCGAGGAAGTTGATGTACAGACCCGGGCTCTCCCGGTAGTTGATGTCGCCATTCGCCGCCAGGTCACCGCCTGCAGCCACTGTCATCCTGGGGGGCGTGTAGTCGATGCGCACGGCCCAGGGCAGGCTGTGGGGATCGGCCAGCGGCTCCGTGCATATCCGCATGTTGTCCAGATTGTTGCCCTCCACGACACCTGCGCAGGCCTCACCCGTGCCACCGGCGCTTTGCCGGAGCCACCACTCACCATGCTGGAGTGCACTCTCGGCAGCCTCAAACGCCTGCTGCTTGTCGCGCGTATTGCCAGCCAGGCGCTCCTGCAGGCCGAAGGAGCGGAACATCGCCAGGGACAGCAGCAACAGCACCACCAAAAACAGCAGGCCGATGATCAGTATCATTCCGCGACTGTCGTGCCTTCGCGACGAGCAAGTGAGCTTGCGGAGTGCCATGGACGTGCTCACATCCTGTTTTTGAGGTGCACCATATGCGTCCAGTCGATGGTTTCGAGCTGGCCCGGCTCACCTGCAAAGGGGTTGACAAAGCTGAGCGTCAGCCGCGTGCTCCTGACCTGGGCCCACCAGGCATTGGCTGTCACGGTGGAAGCAGGAAGGTAGCGGTCAGCGCTTCCGTCGCCATCGGTATCGGTGCCGTAGGCCACTGCCAGTCCGGCGACGTTTCCGACAAGAACTGCGGCAGTGCTTGCGTCTCCGTCAAGCGCGCACACCAATTCATTGTTAGCGTTGATGCTGAATGTATTGACCAGCAGCACATTCGCGCCGCTGGTGTTGACCTGCCCCAGGCAATTGCGCAGACCGTCACCTGTCGCAGATACATAGCGTACTGTCAGCGCGTCACTCGCGCTGCCAGACCCCGTGCCAGTAGTGCCTACAATTCCTGAACCTTGGGCGAACGTTCCGTAGGCGCCTCCGCCGGCCGGCAGGCGATCCGCCGCCGAGGCCACCAGGGGATCCGGAAAGTATCCCGCTGACTGGATCGCATTCGTGAGGATCGTCAGGGCCAGCCTTTCATTGTCCTGGAGTTGGGCGAGTTGGTCCTGTGAGGTGAAGGCGCGCTTGGTTGAAACGTAGGAAACTGAAAGTCCAAGCGAAAGGAAAAGCGAGATCGCAACAGCGACGAGCAACTCCACCATACTCAGCCCGGCCTGGCGACGGCGAGCGTCAAGGTGCAGAAGGCCAGGTTTGTGTTTCATGGCTGCACATGCAGGGTAAAGCTCTGTGTCGTGGTCTGGGCTACGCTGGAGGCACCTGTGGAGCGGTTGATCGCGACGTACTTCTCTGTCCAGTCCAGGCGGATGGTGCAGGTCACAGGGTCGCTTGTGACCTGGGTGCAACTGACAGCGGCGCCGTATCCGGGAATCTGCCGGTTGATGCCCTGCGACCAGGTCCTCAGGTCATGGGCTGCAAGCTGCGCCGGCGTACATGCAACAGAATCACAGGAAGCCGACGCGAGAGCCAGAGTCCCGGATGAATCCGAAGTGATCACGCCGCCCCTGGAACCAAGCTCGGATGGAACCAATGAGTGGCTCGACCAGAACGCGGAATTGCCGTACATTGCAGAAGCCAGGCTGCCGGCCTGCAGCGCAATCAATGACCGGACACGCGAGGCCTGGGTACTTGCGATGGCAGAGGTCTGCATCTTGACAGCTCCGAGCACCCCCACAGTAATGACGACAACTGTGACCAGCACCTCTATCAACGAGAATCCGGAATGCGTCCGGTGCGGCGAGGTCCTCATTCGCAAGCTTCTGAGCCAGAACCGTGAATTGAATGCCTGCCCACGCGGTTGAGCGCCAGGCAACGCGTAGCCTGGTTGTTCACTGGCGATGTTCTCAATGGGATCGTCACGAGACCGGATGATGGAAGATTCATCGCGAAGCCGTCGCCACCAAATGTGACCGCGGCGATGTCCTGGTCTGCGACGAAAGTGTCGCCGCTGGTCCAGCCCGCACGTACCCGCAATCCGGTATCAGGTCCATTCATGGTGCCGGAGCCATCGGCGTCCGAGAACACGAGCCAGCCGCTGTGCCATGCGTTCGTGCCCAGGCAACTCTTTCCATCGGCTGAAGTGCAAAGGCTCACAGGCAAACCGCGCCTGATGGCTTCAGATCGCGCAAACTGCAGGTCGCTGACCAGCGAGTTGATTTCTGCAGCAACGCGGTTGCGTTGAATCAGGCTGGCAAAGGATGGAACGGCAATGGATGCGAGCACAGCCACCATGGCAACGACAATGACAAGCTCCACCAGAGTAAAGCCGTGCATCCCGCAATGACCAGCCAAATTTCGTAGCACGCCGGGCGCGCTTTTGCTCGCGATTCTGCCGTGCATGGTGGGCGAGGATGTTGAGGATGTCATGGCGTCATCGGGCGATCAATTGCTGGCGAGAATACGCCGCACGCCTCACCGCCGCCATAGACCATGAGACCGGGGTCTCGCATACGTTCGGGCGTGACACTACTGAGCAACCCGCGGCGCGCCCACGGTGAGGCGATAGCGAAACCTGCAGTGGCGCGCGAGTGTGAGGCCTAGGCTGGTTGGCCGGTAGCCAGTCGGAATTCCGACGAGTTCAGGCCTTCATCACCTTCCTGTGCAGGCGCCTGAGTGAGTACCAGACGCCGCCCGCAATCACCGGGATTGCCATGGCGGCCGTGCTTTCGGGAGTGAGTGGCCAGCCCGCGGGGCCCGCCGCCTTTGCTACATAGCTGACCAGCCCAACGATGTAATAGGTGATCGCCGCAACAGACAGTCCCTCCACGGTGGACTGCAGTTGTAGCTGCAACCCCTGCCGGTGGTTCATGGCGCCCAGCAAGGCCTGGCTGCTTTGCTGCTGCTCGATTTCGACCCGCGTGCGCAACAAGTTGCTCATGCGTGAGACGCGCTGCGACAGCGCGTCCTGGCGGCGCGTCGCCCACTCGCAGGTGCTGCGCGCGGGGGTCAGCCGGCGTTCCATGAACTCCCCGATGGTCTGCATGCCCGACAGCCGGGACTCGGCAATATCGGCAATGCGCTTGTCCACCAGCTCGAAGTAGGCTGCGCTTGCCGAAAAGCGCGAGTGCGTGGCCGCATACTGGCTCTCGACCTGGCCGGCCAGCCGGGTCAACCGGTCCAGCAGCTGGGGCTCGTCGTCGCGCGAGGCCATGCGGATGGACTCGGCCAGAGCGGCAAGCTCACGCTCCGCGAATCCCAGCACCGACGATGCGTCGCGCGCAGCGGGCAGGCCCAGCAACGCGGCCATGCGGTAGGTCTCGATTTCCAGCAGTTGCTGCACCAGCCTGCCAAGCCTGCGCGGCGTGACGCTTCCGGCCACCAGGACCATGCGCGAGAAACCGTCCGCATGGATGGCAAAGTCGGAGTACACCTCGCCATGACCATCGGCAATGGTGGAGGCCACCAGGGTGTCCTCCTGCAGCACGTGCCCGACGAGGGAGGTACTGCCCAGAACCGCTGTCGGCAACACCCACAGGTTGATGCCGGCCAGGCACTGGCCAGGCAAGCCGGCAAACCAGTCCTTGGGCACCACCTGTATCGCACTGGCCGGCTCGCGCTCGCCAAATCCCGCAGCGTCAAGCGGTCTTGAAAAACTCCAGGTCACAAACTCTGTATGCATTTCCCAACGCAGCCTGAATGGCCCGACGTCCATGCGGATATGCGTGGACTGCTCATCAGGCATTGGCAGGTGGCGCTCGCGCAACAATGCGGCGACATGCGCGCGGCTTGCATCACGCTGGGCTGAATCGCAGACCATAACCACATGCGACAAGGCAAGCGGCGCGGTCATCGCCTCCGGCGGCCGCGCATGGATCTCATTGTGCAGCGCAACCCGCTGGGGGTGTTGCGACGGGGAAGGAATTGCCGGATTCATAAATGGCCCTCGCCCCGATTGTCACCGACGTCCGGAAAACAAAAAGCGCCCCCGAAGGGGCGCTTTCTCTCAAACCAGATGTGCGTGGCCGACTAATCTTCCACGAACGCCTCCGCCCGCTTCTTCTTGACCGAGGGAAGCGCCACGATGACAACCAGCAGCAGTGCCGCAGCCAGCAGGCCGGCCGACAGGCCGCGCGTCACGAACACGCTCCAGTCGCCGCGCG
>CAZFKW010000245.1:0-4640 GCA_964519795.1 uncultured Ramlibacter sp.
AAAACAGGCCGAAGTACAGGAGGTAGGTGTCGCGACGGCGCACGGCCGCCAGGCCAAGCATTGAAGCACCCAGGATGCCGATGGTCGCGGCGATGATCTGCGCCACCGTCACGTTCCAGAACAGCTGGTGGTCATGGGAGCGCTGCAGCTCGCTCAGCGGCCCCACCTCAACCACAGACAAACCACCCGCACGCTGCCGGGCGGACACCTCGGTCGATGCAAAACCCACAACGCGGATGCGCAGCTCATTGCCCGAGGGCCGCAGGATCGTACGCGGGAGACTGAACAGATGCGGGTAGTAGCAGCTGCGGGTGATGGTGCCGTCCAGCCGGCCGCCTCTGCCGATGATCTCGTCATTGAGGTACACCTCCAGGTTGGTGCAAGCCCGCTGGATGTACACGCCGAGCAGCCCGCCATCGGCCGGTGCGTCAAAGCCGAGCCGGTACCAGACGCTGCCGCTATGGCCGGGAAATGTCTTGTCCCAGTCGTGCGGCAGGGTGACCGCCTGCCAGTTCCGCCGGGCATCCAGGGGGCCGGCCACTGCTGCCACTTCGGCTTTGTCCAGCACCAGGACGCCGGCCTGCGCCGCCTGTAACAACAGCCCGGCGAGACAGAGGACAATGGAACTCAAGCAAGAGCGCAAGAAAACCCGCATTCCATGATTGTCCGCCACACCTTCTCCCCGCCCAACAACACCCGCCTGACCAACCTCTGCGGCCCGATGGATGCGCACCTGCGCACCGTCGAGGCGGCGCTGCAGGTGAGCATCGCCCACCGCCACGAACAGTTCAGGATCGACGGCCTCAAGCCCAGGGCCAACCGCGCGCTCGAAGTGCTGCAGGCCATGTACGAGATGGCCCAGCGCCCGATCGCCCCCGACACGGTGCAGCTGATGCTGGCCGGCGACGGCGCGATTGCCGAGGCCGCCGACGGCGCCATTGTCCTCAACACCCGCCGCGCCGACCTGCGTGCGCGCACGCCCAACCAGTCGGTGTACCTGGAGAACATTGCCAGCCACGACATCACCTTCGGCATCGGCCCCGCCGGCACAGGCAAGACCTACCTGGCCGTGGCCATGGCGGTGGATGCGCTGGAGCGCAGCGCGGTGCAACGCATCGTGCTGACCCGCCCGGCGGTGGAAGCCGGCGAGAAGCTGGGCTTCCTGCCCGGCGACCTGTCGCAGAAGGTGGACCCTTACCTGCGGCCACTGTACGATGCGCTGTACGACCTGATGGGTTTTGACAAGGTGACCAAGGCCTTCGAGCGGCAGGCGCTGGAGATTGCCCCGTTGGCCTTCATGCGCGGGCGCACGCTGAACAATGCCTTCGTGATTCTGGACGAGGCGCAGAACACAACGCCTGAGCAGATGAAGATGTTCCTGACGCGCATAGGCTTCGGCGCCAAGGCGGTGGTGACCGGCGACGTCAGCCAGATTGACCTGCCCAAGGGCCAGCTCAGCGGGCTGATTGAAGCCGAACGCATCCTGCGGCGCGTCAAAGGCATTGCGCACACGCGCTTCACCAGCGCCGATGTGGTCAGGCACCCGCTGGTGGCGCGCATCGTGGATGCCTACGATGCGGCGCGCAAAAAGGACGACGCCGACGATGCCCGTGTGGCGCGGGTCCGCTGAAGGGGGCGCCGTGGCACAGCCTGCACTTTCCCTGTCGCTCCAGTTCGGCAGGTTCGACCCCATTGCCCGCCACCGCGCAGCGTTGCCCCGCCACCAGGTGGCGCGCTGGATTCGCGCGGCGCTGGCGCGTGATGGCGAGATCACCGTGCGCGTGGTCGATGCCGATGAAGGCCGAGCGCTGAACCGCGGGTACCGCAAGAAGGACTACGCCACGAATGTGCTGACCTTTGACTACGCGCAGGAACCCGTTGTCTGTGCCGACCTTGTCCTGTGCGCGCCGGTCATTGCGAAGGAAGCGCGGGAGAACGGCAAGACGCTGCAGGCCCACTACGCCCACCTGGTCGTCCATGGCACCCTTCATGCGCAAGGGTATGACCATGAGACGGGGGAGCGGGATGCCGCGGAGATGGAGGCACTGGAGATCGGGATTCTTGCCCGGCTTGGATTTTCGAATCCGTACGGTTGAGCGCCGGGACCGCATGCCTGCCGATGCGGCCGGGGGCTACACCAGCAACGCCACAGCGCCCGAAAACGTCAGGAACGCAGCTGCCGTGGACACCAGGATGATCCGCGCGATCCGTCCGTTGTCCGCCCCGAATTTCTCTGCCAGCAGGGCCACATTGCTGGCGCTTGGCAAAGCCGCCACCAGCACAATCACCGTCAGCGCAAACCGGTCCACAGGCACCCCCAGGTACATCGCCGACGTGCCGACCAGCAGCACCAGGACCGGATGCAGGATGAGCTTGATGAACGCGACCGGCACGAAGTCGCGCAGCGGAATCGGCGCGCGGGTGCCGCTCATCGTCACCATCTGCGAGCGCGCCAGGACTGCCCCGATGGTGAACAGCGCCACCGGCGAAGCCGCATCCGCCAGCAGGCCCAGGGTCTGGTTGACGGGCGCCGGCAGCACGAGGCCCACGCCGGACGACACGGCGCCCAGGATGATGGCCCAGGGCATGGGGTTGATGGCCACGCCCTTGAGCGCGTTCTTCGCGGCCTTGGCAGCGCCGTGCTCGTCGGCGCCATCGAGCCGCGACAGGGCAATGCACAGCGACGACGTGATCACCAGGTCGATCATGATCGTCAGGATCGCCGGTCCGGCAGCGCCTGCGCCCAGCAGCGCCACCAGCAGCGGCACGCCCATGAAACCGGTGTTGGGGAAGGCGCCGACCAGCGCGCCGAAGGCCGCATCGTTCCAGCCGATACGCCGGTTCATGCTGGCAGCGACGATGAAGCCCACCATGATCAAGGCGCAGAACAGGTAGATGATGATCAGGCTGGGCGCGAGCAGCTGCGCCAGCGGTGTGGTCGAGCCGAAGCGGTAGAGCATGCACGGCAGTGCGAAGTACAGCACGAAGGTGTTGAGCCCCGAGATGGCATCCAGCGGCAGCATGCGCCGCCTGGCGGCCACATAGCCGCACAGCACCAGCGCAAAGAACGGGAAGGTAATCAGCAGGATGTCAAGCACAAGGGCCATTGTCCGGCGAACCTGGCGGGTGGTTGTTGAAAAATCTGGTGCGGTTGCAGAAATTTTTACACTGCAGATGGCCACTTGCCGCACTCCGGCGCGCCCGGCGGCACTTCCCACCCGTATCATTCAGCCTGACCGCCGGGCCGGCAAGCCGCCGCCCTTTTCCACCCTGCCCCTTCTCCTCCCCTGATGTCCGCTGCTCCCCCCACAGGCCTGAACCTTGCCCAACAAGAAGCTGTCAACTACATGCACGGGCCCTGCCTGGTGCTCGCCGGCGCCGGCTCGGGCAAGACGCGGGTCATCACCCACAAGATCGGCCGGCTGATCCAGGCGGGGCTTGAGCCCCGGCGCATCGCCGCCATCACCTTCACCAACAAGGCCGCCACTGAAATGCGCGAGCGGGCCAAAAGCCTGATCGGCAAGGCCGCTCGCGAGGTCACTGTCTGCACCTTCCATGCCCTGGGCGTGCGAATGCTGCGCGAGGACGGCACGGTGCTGGGCCTGAAGGAGCAGTTCAGCATCCTGGACAGCGACGACGTGACCAGCATCCTGAAAGACTGCGGCGGCAGCACCGACGCCGCCACCGCGCGCCAGTGGCAGTGGGCGATCAGCCTGTGGAAGAACATGGGGCTGAACGCGGCACAGGCCGAGGCCCAGGCCAGGGACGACAACGAGAAAATCACCGCCCGCATCATGGCCCGCTACGAGGAGCGCCTGGCGGCCTACCAGAGCGTGGACTTTGACGACCTGATCGGCCTGCCGCTCAAGTTGCTGGCGGACTTTCCGGAGGTGCGTGCCAAATGGCAGGCCACCATGGGCCACGTGCTGGTCGACGAATACCAGGACACCAACGCCACCCAGTATGAAGTTCTCAAGCACCTGGTGGGCGAGCGCGGGCGCTTCACCGCCGTGGGTGATGACGACCAAAGCATCTACGGCTGGCGCGGCGCCACGCTGGACAACTTGAAGAAGCTGCCCATCGACTTCCCGAACCTGAAGGTCATCAAGCTTGAGCAGAACTACCGCTCGACCAGCGCCATCCTGCGTGCGGCCAACAACGTCATTGGCCCCAACCCCAAGTTGTTCCCCAAGACGCTGTTTTCTGAACTCGGCGAGGGCGAACCGGTGCGCGTGGTGGATGCCGACAACGAAGAGCATGAGGCCGAGCGCGCCGTCGCACGCATCCAGTCGTTGCGCGGCGGCGATGCCACGGTGCAGGGCGCGCAGCACAGGGAGTTCAAGGACTTCGCCATCCTCTACCGCGCCAACCACCAGGCCCGCATCTTCGAGCAGGCGTTGCGCAAGCAGCAGATCCCGTACAAGGTGTCGGGCGGCCAGAGCTTTTTTGACCGCGCCGAGATCAAGGACCTCTGCGCCTGGTTCCGCCTCTGGGTCAACAACGACGACGACCCGGCCTTCCTGCGCGCCATCACCACGCCCAAGCGTGGCATCGGCCACACCACGCTGGCCAACCTGGGCAGCTTCGCCAGCAAGTACAAGGTCAGCCTGTTCGAGGCGCTGTTCTCGCCGGCTCTCGGC
>CAZFKW010000245.1:4650-6404 GCA_964519795.1 uncultured Ramlibacter sp.
GTACTGCCGGCCAAGGCCGTGGGCAGCCTGCATGAGTTCGGCCGCTATGTGAACGACCTGGAGTTCCGCGCCCGCAGCACCAATGGTGCGGAAGACGCCCGTGCCTTCCTGTCCGACTGGCTCAAGGACATCGACTACGAAAAGCACCTGTATGAAGGCGAAGACAGCGAGAAGGCCGCCGCCACCCGCTGGACCAATGTGATGGAGTTCTGCGACTGGATGGCCCAGCGCTGCGGCGGGCAGATTGACGACGCCTCGGGCGTGATCATGGCCAGCGAGACCAGGAGCCTGCTGGAAGTGGCCAAAACGATCTCGCTGCTGTCCACCATCAGCGAGCGCGAAGGCGACCAGAATGTGGTGACACTGTCCACCCTGCATGCGGCCAAGGGCCTGGAGTGGCCGCATGTGATGCTGGTGGGCGTGACGGAAGGGATGCTGCCTTTCAAGCTTGGCGACGACGACAACCCGACGGGCCGCGCGGATGGGCCGATGAGCGACGGCATCCTCCAGCGCCTGCAGGAAGAGCGACGACTGATGTATGTGGGCATCACCCGCGCACAGCGCACGCTGGCGGTGAGCTGGCTCAAGCGCCGCAAGAAGGGCCGCGAGATGATTGCCGCGCAGCCCAGCCGCTTCATCGCCGAGATGGCGCTGGACAGGAACACGGTGAAGGAAGACCCGCGCGAGAAGCTCAAGGCCCTGCGGGCCGAGTTTGCCAGGAAGGCGCAGGACAATGCGGCGGCCGTGGCGGCGGCGGGCACGGCATGAACGGCATGCTTCACACCCTCGCCCGGTGTGGCGTGCGCGGGCCGGCCGGCAGGAGCCAGCTCCGGTTCATCGGGCTTGCGTGGCTGGTGGCATGTGGACCTGGCGCGGCAGTGGCGCAGGTCCAGACCCCGGCCCAGGCCCAGGCCGGCACACCTTCAGGACATGCGGGCGTTTCCGCAAGCTGCCCCAAGGCTTCGGAGATGAGCCACCTTCACCTCTACGGTTTGTGGCGGGCCGAATTCGACGGGCAGGCGCAGGGCGCGACACTGCTCTTTGAAAAACACCCGCAGTTTGCCCAGAGCGTGCGCGGCGGCGTCAACCGTGGCGGCGTCATGGGCCAGGTGGCGGGGGATGTGAACAATGGTGACTTCTCGCTGGACGAATCGGACGATGGCATCAGGATTGCTGCATCCTGGTCTGGCACAGTGGTGGAGGACTCATGCGGAAAAGAAATCAGGGGAACGTGGACGCGCGCCGCCGGCAAGCCGGAATACAGCTTCATCCTGCGCAAGGTGCCGGGCTGGCAATGAGGCGTGCCGCGCTTGCTGCAGCCCTGCTTGGCGCTGGCGCGGCCCTGAGCCAGACCATGGGCACACCGGCGACTCCGCCGCCGGCCACGGCGTCCGGCTGGCAGGCCTGCGCAGCCATTGCGTCTGACACGACCGCCCGCCTCGCATGTTTTGACACCTGGGCACAGTCGCAACAGCCCGGCACGGTCGCTGCCGCAGCATCTGCGGGAGACGCGGTTGCGCAGCAGACCGTGACCGCCGTCGCACCGCCTGCCGTCATGGCGCCCGCACCTGAGGTTGCCGTCAGTATTGAAGGCGGCTGCCACGCCGGCCAGTACACCAACCTCTCGCGCTTCTGGGAACTTGAGGGTGGCACCGACTGCGGCGTTTTCGGCATCCGTGGCTACCGGCCCATCAGCCTGTCCGTGGTGGCGTCTGACAGCGTCAACACGCTGCCGACATCGCCCTCGCCCGGCC
>CAZFKW010000246.1:0-5632 GCA_964519795.1 uncultured Ramlibacter sp.
GTAGCTTTGCGGGCGCCACCAGCGGGCAGAGGCGGAGGCGCTGGTGAGTGCGCCGAGCTCGCCGCTGCGGATCATCTCGCGCAGTGCGACAGCGGGCGGGCGCAGGCGGTGCTGGAACATCACGGCCAGCTTGACGCCGTGCTGCCCGCACACGTCGACCACTTCCTGCGCGCGGGCCAGGGTCAGGTCCAGCGGCTTTTCCAGCAACACATGCTTGCCGGCTTTGGCCACCTGGCGCACGACGTCCAGGTGGGCGTTGGGCGGGGTGAGCACCAGCGTGGCTTTGACGCTTTCATCTTCCAGGATGTCCGCGAGCCGCGTTGTGCTGCGTGTGCTGTCGGGCACAGGGTAGTCTGCGCGGGCTCTGGTCAGGCGTTCGGGTGTGCGGGCAAACAGCCAGGCGAGTTCCGCTTCCTGGCGGAGGTCTGCCAGGCTTTGCAGATGGGGTTTGGCTGCAGCGCCTGCGCCGATGACGGCCACCCGCATGGGGGCGGCGTTCGTTGCAGGCATCTGTGCCAGCCCGGTGTGCAGGCTCATGTCGATCCCTACCGCACCATGCACGGCATCTTGTTGTTGAACTTCCAGCCAGGGATGAGGTACTGCATCGCGATGGCGTCGTCGCGCGCGCCCAGGCCTTTTTGCAGGTAGAGCTGGTGCGCCTTCTCGACTTCGGCCATGTCCAGCTCGATGCCCAGGCCGGGCTTCTCCGGCACGGTGACCAGCCCGCCTTCGATCTGCAGCGGGGCCTTGGTCAGGCGCTGGCCGTCCTGCCAGATCCAGTGGGTGTCAATGGCCGTCACGCGGCCTGGAGCGGCGGCGGCCACATGGGTGAACATGGCAAGCGACACGTCGAAGTGGTTGTTGGAGTGCGAGCCCCAGGTCAGGCCCCAGGTCTGGCACATCTGCGCCACGCGCACGCTGCCCTGCATCGTCCAGAAATGCGGGTCGGCCAAGGGTATGTCCACGGACTGCAGGCTGATCGAATGCTGCAGCTCGCGCCAGTCGGTGGCCACCATGTTGGTGGCGGTCGGCAGGCCCGTAGCGCGGCGGAACTCGGCCATCACCTCGCGGCCGGAGAACACGCCTTCTGCGCCACACGGGTCTTCCGCATAGGCCAGCACGTCGCCCCGGCCCTGGCAGATGCGCACCGCGTCCTCCAGCAGCCAGCCGCCGTTCGGGTCGAGCGTGATGCGCGCGTCCGGAAAGCGGTCGGCCAATGCGGTGATGGCTTCCATCTCTTCCTCGCCGCGCAGCACACCGCCCTTGAGCTTGAAGTCCTTGAAGCCGTAGCGCTCATAGGCGGCTTCGGCGAGGCGCACGATGCCTTGGGCGTCCATGGCTTTCTCATGGCGCAGGCGCAGCCAGTCGTCGGGCTCGTCTGGCGTGGTGATGTAGGGCAGGTCGGTCTGCGTGCGGTCGCCGACATAGAACAGGTAGCCCAGCATGGCCACCTTGTCGCGCTGCTGGCCTTCGCCGAGCAGCGCTGCCACCGGCACATCGAGGAACTGGCCGAGCAGGTCGAGCAGGGCGGCTTCAACGGCGGTGACGGCGTGGATGGTGATGCGCAGGTCGAACGTCTGGTTGCCTCGGCCGGCGCTGTCGCGGTCGGCAAAGCCGGTGCGCATGCTGTTGAGGATGGCGTTCCAGGCGCCGATGGGCTGGCCCACCACCAGCGGGGCGGCGTCTTCCAGCGTCTGGCGGATTTTCTCGCCACCGGGCACTTCACCCACGCCGGTGTTGCCGGACGAGTCGGTCAGCGCGACCAGGTTGCGGGTGAAGAAAGGACCGTGTGCGCCGCTCAGGTTGAGCAGCATGTCGTCATGGCCCGCGACGGGAATGACACGCATGGTGGCGATGCGTGGCGTGCTTCTATCAGGGTTTTTCATCAGTCGTCGTACAACTAGAAGCGATTTAGGGCAGCTTTGGGCGATTGCGGAAGGGCGTCGGCAAGTTGGGGGAGGGCTGGTCGGGTTCTGTCGAGGGGCGGAGAGGGCACGCGGCTCAGACCTGCACGCCCGGCTGGGCGCGGCGCAGCCGCTCGCGGCTGTTCGAGAGGTGGGTGCGCATGGCTGCGCGCGCCGCCTCGGCATCCTGGTTGCGGATGGCGTTCAGGATGCTTTCATGCTCACCATGAACGCGCTGCAGGTAGCCGGCCCGGCCCTCGGGCGCGTGCTGCGGCGTCGGCACCCGGGTGCGCGGAATGATCATCGTACCCAGGTAGGTCATCAGGTCGGCGAAGTGCCGGTTGCCGGTGGCGCGGGCCACCTCCATGTGGAACTGGAAGTCTGACGGCACGGCGTCGGAGTCTTCCGCCATCGACTCCTGGAAAGTCTGGAGCGCGGCCTCCATCGTGGCCAGATTGGCCGCCGTTCTCCTCTGGGCGGCCAGGCCGGCTGCCTCGGTTTCAAGGCTGATGCGCAGCTCCAGGACGGATATGACATCGGCCACCGTGGCAAAGTCTTCGTCGGCGATCTTGAAGTTGCCCGGCTCGCGCTGCTGCAGCACGAAGGTGCCGATGCCGTGGCGCGTTTCAACCAGGCCGGAGGCCTGCAGCCTGGACAGTGCCTCACGCACGACGGTGCGGCTCACGTCAAAGCGGTTCATGATTTCCGCCTCGGTGGGCAGCTTCTCGCCGCGCTGGATCTGGCCTTCGCGGATGCTCGCAGCCAGGCTTTCCACGATCTCGGTGACCAGGCCTCGCTGCCTGCGCGGGCGAGCGGGCTCTTCCACCAGCAAGGTTGCGGACGGGGCCGGAGAAGGGGTAGGGGTTTGCCTTGATTCCATTAAAAATTTCTTGACAACAAGTGTCTGACTTCGTTAGATTTCGCGTTGTCAGACAACATATAACTGACCAGATCAAACCCAACTGTAATCAAAGCCACCGCAGAAGTCCAGCAGCCAGCCCGGCTCCAGAGAAATTTAATGACGATCAAGAATCACGAGAGATTGTTGCTGACTGGCGCCGCCGGCGGCCTGGGCAGGGCGCTGCGCGAGCGGCTCAAGGCCAACTGCAAGGTGCTGCGGCTGTCTGATGTGGCCGACTTCGGCCCGGCCGCCACGGGTGAAGAGCTTGTGCTGGCCGACCTGGCCGACGCCGCCGCGGTGGATGCGATGGTGCAGGGTGTTGATGCCATCGTCCATCTGGGCGGTGTCTCGGTCGAAGGGCCGTTCGGCCCCATCCTGCAGGCCAACATCCTGGGCGTCTACAACCTCTATGAGTCGGCGCGCAAGCATGGCGTTCGCCGCATCGTGTTTGCCAGTTCCAACCATGTGACGGGCTACTACCGCCAGAGCGAGACGATCAACGCCGACCACCCCGCCCGGCCCGACGGCATGTACGGCCTGTCCAAGGCCTTTGGGGAAGATCTCTCGCGCTTTTACTTTGACCGCCATGGCATCGAGACCGCATGCCTGCGCATCGGCTCCTCATTTCCCGAGCCCAAGGACCGCCGCATGCTCGCCACCTGGCTGAGCTTTGACGACCTGCACCGCCTCATTACGGCCTGCCTGACGACGCCGGTTCTCGGCCACAGCATTGTTTTCGGCATGTCGGACAACGCGGTGACGTGGTGGGACAACTCGCGCGCCAGCCATATCGGCTTCAAGCCGCAGGACAGCTCGGATGTGTTCCGCGATGCCGTCTACGCGCGGACCGGCCCGCCTGACCTGAACGACCCTGCCGCCCTGTACCAGGGCGGCGGCTTCGTGAAGGCCGGGCCGTTTGGCTTTTGACACATCTTTTCTTCAAACCCATCCATTCCAAAGTTCCCAACCCCGGTCAATTCAGGAGACAACCATGACCTTCCGCCGCAACTTCATCGCCACCGTCATTGCTGCCGTGGCATTCACCGCATCCCTCCAGGCATCGGCCCAGATGGTGCTCAAGGCATCCGACACGCACCCGGCGGGATACCCGACTGTGGTGGCCGTGGAAAACTTCGGCAAGAAGCTTGAGGCCCAGACCAATGGTCGCATCAAGCTGCAGATGTTCCCCGGCGCCGTGCTCGGCCAGGAAAAGGAAACCGTCGAGCAGACCCAGATCGGCGCGCTGCAGATCAACCGCATCTCGCTCGGTGTGATTGGCCCGGTGGTGCCGGACGTCGATGTATTCAACATGCCGTTTGTGTTCCGCGACATTCCGCACATGCGCAAGGTCATTGACGGCCCCATCGGCGACGAATTGCTGGCCAAGATCACGGCCAGCCCGGCACGCCTGGTGGCATTGGGCTGGATGGACGGCGGCGCACGCAGCCTGTACACCAAGAAGCTGGTCAAGACGCCCGCCGACCTCAAGGGCGTCAAGGTCCGCATGATGGGCAACCCCCTGTTCGTGGACACCATGAACGCCATGGGCGGCAATGGCATCTCCATGGCCTACGGCGAAGTGTTCAGCGCGCTGCAGACCGGCGTGATCGACGGTGCGGAAAACAACCCGCCCAGCATGTTCACTTCCAACCACTACACCGCCGGCGCCAAGTACTACGCCCAGACCAACCACCTGATCATTCCGGAACTGCTGGTGATGTCCAAGGTAGCGTGGGACAAGCTCACGCCGGCCGACCAGGCCCTGGTCAAGAAGCTCGGCCGTGAAGCCCAGATGGAGCAGCGCGGCCTGTGGGACAAGAGCGTGGAAGAGTACTCGGGCAAGCTCAAGGCCGCAGGTGTGGAGTTTGTGCCGGTGGACCAGAAGCTGTTCTTTGATGCCACCGCCCCGGTCCGTGCGAAGTACGGCGCCAAGTTTGGCGACCTGATGACACGCATCAACGCGGTCAGGTAACCCGCCCGGAGGAATCACAGAGGGCCCCGCCACCGGCGGCGCCCTCTGGAGTGCCCTTGCCGCGCCCGTATGGCGCCCCGCTGTCAAAGCACCATCAACATGAAAAAACCGATCCTGCGCTTCAACGACCGGCTGTATCTGGCATGCATCTGGATTGCCGGCCTCGCGATCTTCGCGATGTCGCTGATCATTCCGTGGGGCATCTTCACGCGCTATGTGCTGGGCAGCGGCTCGCAGTGGCCCGAGCCCATTTCGATTCTGCTGATGGTGATCTTCACCTTTTTTGGCGCGGCGGCCGGTTACCGGGCCAATGCGCACATCTCCGTGGCCATGGTCACTGACCGCATGCCGGCGCCATTGCGCGGTGCGGTGGCGCGGGTCATGGATGTGCTGATGGCGGTTGTGGCCATCTTCATGGCGTACTACGGCACCAAGCTCTGCATCCAGACCTGGGGCCAGAACATCGGCGAGATACCCTGGATGCCCGTGGGCGCGACCTACCTTCCTGTGCCGCTGGGCGGCGCCATCACGCTGGTGTTTGTGCTGGAGCGCATGGTGCTGGGCCTGCAGAGCCACCGTGATGTGGTCATCTACGACCACGAAAAACCTGAGCAGGGAGCCGCCTGATGGACGCCGCCGTACTGCTGGGCTCGTTCCTGGTCCTCATGATCCTGGGGCTGCCTGTGGCCTATGCGCTGGGGCTCTCTGCGCTGATCGGCGCATGGTGGATCGACATTCCGCTGGATGCGGTGATGATCGCCATTGCCAGCGGCGTCAACAAGTTCTCGCTCCTGGCCATCCCGTTCTTTGTGCTGGCCGGCGCCATCATGGCCGAGGGCGGCATGGCGCGCCGCC
>CAZFKW010000246.1:5642-6402 GCA_964519795.1 uncultured Ramlibacter sp.
GTGGCCTTTGCCAGCGTGCTGGTGGGCTTTGTGCGCGGCGGGCTGTCGCTGGTGAACATCCTCGCGTCCACCTTCTTCGGCGCGATCTCCGGCTCGTCGATGGCCGACACGGCGTCGATCGGGTCGGTCCTCATTCCTGAAATGGAAAAGAAGGGCTACCCGCGCGACTTCGCCACGGCCGTGACGGTCAGCGGCTCGGTGCAGGCCATCCTGATCCCGCCCAGCCACAACGCCGTGATCTATTCGCTGGCGGCCGGCGGCGGCGTGTCCATCGCGGCGCTGTTCCTGGCCGGTGTGCTGCCGGGCCTGCTGCTGGGGCTGACCCTGTCCATCATGTGCCTGGTCATCGCGAAGAAACGCAACTTTCCCAAGGGCCGCGTCATCCCGATGCGCGAGGCGCTGAAGATCTGCGTCGATGCGCTCTGGGGCCTGATGACCATGGTCATCATCCTGGGCGGCATCCTGTCGGGAATCTTCACGGCCACCGAGTCGGCAGCGATCGCGGTGATCTGGGCCTTCTTCGTCACCATGTGCATCTACCGCGACTACAAGTGGCACGAGTTGCCCAAGCTTGTCCACCGCACGGTCAAGACGCTGTCGATCGTGATGATCCTGATCGGCTTTGCCGCGAGCTTTGGCTACATCATGACGCTGATGCAGATCCCGCAACAGATCACGGCTGCATTCACCAGCGTCTCCACCGACAAGGTTGTTGTGCTGCTGATGATCAACTTGCTGCTCCTGCTGCTGGGCATCGGCA
>CAZFKW010000247.1:0-5425 GCA_964519795.1 uncultured Ramlibacter sp.
ATGATGCGGTGCGTGATGGCCAGGCTGATGCCCATGCCCGAGAAATCATTGGGCGAGTGAAGCCGCTGGAATGAGCCGAACAGCTTGCCGGCGTGCGCCATGTCAAAGCCCACGCCGTTGTCCTTCACGAAGAACACCGTCTCCCCTTCCCCGTTCACGAGTTTGCCGACGCTGATCCGCGCGTCGTCATTGCGCACGGTGAACTTCCAGGCGTTGGTCAGCAGGTTGTCCAGCACCTGCCGCATGAGCATGGCCTCGCCGCAGGCCCAGAGCTCAGGCTGGACGTCGACACTGACGTTGCGCTCCGGCTCACGGCGGGCCAGGTCGTCGAGCAACTCTGTGGCCATGTCGGCCAGGTCAAACTCGGTCCAGTGCAGCTTCTTGCGTGACAGGTAGGCCAGCGACAGCATGCCGTCTGTCAGTGCGCTCAGCTGCCGCACGCTTGCGCGGATGCGTTCGACGTAGTGGCGCGCCGGTGTGTCAGCATCCTCCGGGATGAGCGCAGACAGCAGCGTGCTGAAGCCATCAAGCGAACTCAGGGGCTGGCGCAGGTCGTGGGCAATGGAATAGGAGAACGCATCCAGTTCCCGGTTGGCGCCTTCGAGCTCGGTGGTGCGCTGGCGCACGCGATCCTGCAGCTCGTTGTTCAGCCGCCGGATTTCTTCCTGGGCGTTGACATAGTCCGTCACATCGGAGAAGGTGCGAACCATGCCACCATTGGCCAGCGTCTGCGTCAGCACCTCGATGACCCTGTCATCATTGGTGGTGCGCAGATAGCGGTCGGGTATGGGACCCTGGCCGGCTGCCGCCACGTAGCTGCGCGCATGCAACTGCACCTTGAAGCTCTCCTGGCCAAAGTCACCGCGCGCAAGCTGGAACCGGGTCATTTCCTGCAAGGTCGGCCTTGTGGCAAGCAGATCCTCGGGCAAGTCAAGGATTTCCCTGAATTTGCGGTTCCAGGTCGTGAGTCTCCCGTCAGGGCCGATCATGCAGATGCCCTGGCTGATGCTGCTCAGGGTCGTTTCCAGCAAGGATGTTTTTTCAAGCAGTTCGCGCTCCTGCTGCTTCACGAGCGTAAAGTCCACATGCGAGAAGTAGCCCACGCCCTGCGGCCCGCGCTGGCCGACCACGCGCACCCAGCGCCCGCCCGGCAAAGGCAGCTCGAACGGCGCGCCGGCAAACCGCAGGTTGTCTGCGAGGGTGGACATCCCCAGGTCCAGCAAGGCCGGGCACTCCTCTTCATGGCCGCGCCACGCGAGGGCAAAGACCTCCTCGAAGCTGCGGTCAATCAGCGGCGTCTTCTCAGGCAAGCCATACAGCGCGACAAAACGCGCATTGACCCAGGTGATGCGGTTGCCGCCATCCACCATCATGATGCCATCAGCAAGCTGTTCGAAGGGTTCAAGCTCTACCGCAGGCCGCACGCCAGGTGAGGTTGAGGTCGTTTGCCTGACTTCTGTCCAGATGCGGATGCGGCCCACGCCCGGCAGCGGCAGGCTGGCCACCTTCAGGGAAACGCCCCGGTGGTCAAAGACATAGGGTTCGCGCTGCTCGCGGTGCCGCGCGACACCGGCCTCGATGTAGTCGTCCATGAGCGGGCGTTCCTGCGCATCAAGCCGGCTTTCGTAGAACCGCCGCAGGTTGGTCCGGTAGGGTTCGCCCACGCAGACATGGCCATCATGTTCCGGGAAAAAGCGCAGAAAGGAGCGGTTCCACATGAGCGTGGTGTCGTCCTCGCCGAAGATGCAGGCTGCAATACCGAGACTGTCCAGCGCGGTCACTATCGGCTGAAGATGCACTGACTCGGTTGACATGCCTGCGGGGCTCCGGGAATGAAAATTCAAGCATACAGCGACGCCTTGCCGCGACACGCAGACATTGCAGGAGGTTTGATCAAAAGCGCGGAAAAGTGCCTCTGGCAGCAGGTTTTGTGCTTTAACACCACGTTTCAGAAGGGGCTGGCCGTGCGCCCTAGAATCGGGCGGCGCCTGAACGTACCCGCTATATTACAAACGAAAGAACTCATGAAATCCATTCTTGCCCTCGCTGCCGCCACCTTGTGTACAGCCGCCATCGCCCAGACGTCCACCGTCACCATCGCCCCGGCCAAAACACAGACGCTGGGCTCCGGCGTGAAGATCGTCCACATCACTGAAGGCAAGGGCGCCAGCCCCAAGGCGACCGACACGGTACAGGTGCACTACCGCGGAACGCTGCTGGACGGCAAGGAGTTCGACAGTTCCTGGAGGCGCGGCCAGCCTGCCAGCTTTCCGCTGAACCGGGTGATTCCGTGCTGGACCGAAGGCGTGCAAAAACTCAAGGTAGGCGGCAAGGCTACCCTTACCTGCCCGCCCGCCACGGCCTATGGCGACCGGGGCGCAGGCAACGCCGTGCCGCCCGGTGCGACGCTGACGTTCGAGGTGGAGTTGCTGGCCATCCAGAAGTAATCTGGCGCGCCGGCATGGATTGCGGATCAAGTCCGCAATGACAGCCTTTGCGGGTATGCACCGCCTATGAAAAACGCAGCCGCAACCGGCTCTCGAACTGCCGCGCCTGGCCCGTCACAGGGTCAGTAAACGCGATGGCTCTTGCCAGCAGCTTCAGCGGCCGGGAATAGTCCGCTTCTTCGCCTGCCGGCTGCTCGGGTTGGAGCACAGGGTAGATCTGGTCATTGGCAATCGGCAGCCCCAGCGCCGCCATTTGCGCCCGCAACTGGTGCCTGCGGCCGGTGTGCGGCTGCAGGCTGTAGCGGGCCATGCCGCCCCGCCTCTCGATGAGGTCGATCCGCGTTTCGGAATTCGGCTCGCCGGGCGCTTCACGCATGGTCATGAACGAGTCGCCCTCCACGAGACGGCTGCGACAGGTCATGGGCAGCGCCAGATCCTCGCGCCACGGCGCAATCGCCTCATAGTGCTTGGTGACGGTGCGATCACGGAACAGCGCGGCATAGCGGTCGCGAGTATCGGGCTGCAGGGCAAACATCACGAGCCCTGCGGTCTCGCGGTCAATCCGGTGAATCGGCGCCAGCCTGTCCAGGCCTGTCTTGCGCTTCAGGCGCACGAGCAGGGTCTCCTGCAGGTAGCGGCCGCCCGGCGTGACGGGCAGGAAGTGCGGCTTGTCGGCAACGAGCAGCCAGTCGTCCTGGTAGAGCACCACTTCATCAAACGGAATGCGCGGCTCCTGCGGCAGGTCTCGCCAGTAGTAAACACGTGTCTGCGGCCGGAAGGGCGTGTCCGGCGCAAGCTGCTCACCTGCGGCGTCCAGGACATGGCCGCGTTCCATGCGCCCCTGCCACTCGGCACGTGCAATGGCCGGGAACTGCTGCACCAGGTAGTCAAGGATCGTCGGCCAGCCGCCTCGTGGCAGTGTCACGCAACTGGCGCCCACGCCATTGCGCGTCGGCATGTCCACCAGGTCCTGGCGCATCAGCCTTCTTCCCTTTGCGCGGCGGCAGGTGAACAGGCCCACGGGGAATGAGGCGCAGCGTCCGGCGAGGAACCTGTCGATGCCGCGGGCGAATCAACGGGCACGGCCGCAGCCTGCAGCCTGCGCGCGCGCTCGATGCGCCACTGGCCGTCCGGCTCGCCTTCGTACACATCTTCCAGCGTGGTGCCCGTCTCGTGCAACTGCGTGTCAATCGCGATGCGGTTGTCAAACACGAAGCATTCGCCCTGCCAGTCCCGAGCCGCATCGGGCATGGACTGGAAGTAGTTGAGGATGCCGCCTTCCAGCTGGCAGACATCCAGCCCCAGGCCCTGCATCCAGCCGCTCGTCTTCTCGCAACGGATGCCGCCCGTGCAATACATCGCCAGCCGCTTGCCCGCTGCGGCCCACTGCGGCGCATGGGCCTCAATGAACTTCGGGAAGTCGCGAAAGCTCGACACCTGCGGATCGATCGCACCCTTGAACCGGCCGAGCCGGTATTCGAAACTGTTGCGGTTGTCGATGACGACCACATCCTCCCGTGTGATGAATTCCCGCCAGGCAGCGGGGTTGAGCTTGCTGCCTTGGGGCACGGGCGCCGCCGGCACGCCCACGGCCACTACCTCCGGCTTCAGGTGGACTTTCATGCGGCCGAACGGCGCGGTAGTGCAACCGCTGCGCTTGAAGGCCATGCGGGCAAACCGTCCGTTGAACAGTGCATCATGCTGCAGCGCCGATTCAAATGCATCCAGTGCCTCGATCGGCCCGGCAACGGTGCCATTGATGCCTTCGCCCGCAACCAGTATGCTGCCGAGCAACCCACCAGTCAGCTCACGCAGCCGCACGGCCACGGCCCCGGCATCGTCAAGCGTGACGAACCTGTAAAACGCGCAATGAACCATCGGAGCCGGCATGGGCTCCATTGTCGTGCGGATCGGCGCGCGGGCCAGCGGGGTCGGCGAAGCAGGAGCTCCCGCCGGCCGCTCAAGCTTTTTTCGCCCGCGCGCCCTGGCGCTGACCGCCAAATTCACGCACCATCCTCACGAAGCTCGCGGTCACAGGTGAATGGTCGGCACGCCGGTACATGCAGTTCACGTCCAGCAACCGGTTGGAGGCATTGGCCAGCGGCCGGAACTCCACATGGGGCACCTGGACGTACGACGCCGATTCCGGCACCAGGCAGGCCCCGAATCCGGCTGCCACAAGTGCGATGCCCGTTACCGTATCTTCCACGGTCTGGCCAACCGTCGGGCGCAGGCCTGCACGCTCAAACAGTGAGTACACCACGTCGGTGAAATTGGGACGTGGACCGCTGGCAAACAGTACCAGGGGTTGGCCGGCCAGGTCCTGCACCCGCAGGCGCCTGCGGCCCAGCAAAGCGTGCCCTTCAGGGAGCGCCACCAGCAAGCCGTCGTGTTGCAGCATCTCGCTGGCCATGTCGGGATAGCTGGATGTCAGCCGGCTGAAGCCCGCATGGATCCTGCCTTGACGCAGCGCCTCGATCTGGTCTCCTTTGTTCATGGTGTGGAACACCAGCTCCACGCCCGGATTCTCGGCCCGGAACCGCGCCAGCAGCCGGGGCAGGCGGTCAAACATGACCGAGCCGAACACCGCGACATCCAGCCTGCCGATCTGCCCTTCGTGGGCGCTTCGCGCACGGGCCTGCCCCCGCTCGATCATGTCGAGGATGTTTCGCGCATCGTCCAGGAACAGCCTGCCCGCTGGTGTCAGCACCATCCCCCTGGCATTGCGCTCGAAAAGCCTTGCCCCGAGGCCAAGCTCCAGTTGGTGAATCTGGCGAGTCAGGGGGGGCTGCGAAAGATGCAGCCGCACGGCAGCGCGGCTCAGATTCCCCTCTTCAGCGACGGCGACAAAGTACTTCAGCTGCCTCAGCTCCATGACACCTCCTTCAATACGGTTCAGGTATGGCTCAAGCCTTCAGATGGTATTGGACCGTATCGTACGCAGTCTGGATTCTGGGCTTCCAACTTTCACGAGACCG
>CAZFKW010000247.1:5435-6394 GCA_964519795.1 uncultured Ramlibacter sp.
CACCCGCCAAGCCATCGCGTCGCCGTCGACGTTGGCGGCACGTTCACCGATGTGGTGACGTTTGACGAGAAGACCGGGCAGTCATACTTTGGCAAGACCCTCACCACGCCAGACAGCCTGATCGAAGGCATCGTGACCGGCGTGAAGAAGGCCGGGCCCCCCATCGCCCAAACGCGCCTGTTCCTTCACGGAACAACCGTTGCCATCAACACCATCCTTGAGCGCTCCGGCGCTCGCACGGCCCTCGTCACGACGCGAGGTTTCCGCGACATCTATGAAATCGGCCGGATCAACCGACCCGATGCATACAACCTGTTTTTCACCAAGCATGAGCCGCTGATCCAGCGGGCCTGGCGCTACGAACTGACGGAGCGGATGAGCGCGAAGGGAGAAGTCCTGACTGCCCTGGCAGAGCAGGAGCTTGAGACGATTGCACGGCAGTTGCGCGACGAGAAGGCGGAGGCGGTGGCCATCCTGTTCCTCCACTCCTACGCCAACCCGGCGCACGAGGTGTACGCCAAGCGGCGCCTTGAGGAGTTGTGCCCTGGCATGTTCATCACCGCCTCGCACGAAATCTCGCAGGAGTACCGCGAGTTCGAACGCACCTCCACCGTGGCGGCCAACGCCTAAGTGGGCCCGCGCGTGCGCAACTACCTGGCAGAGATTGACGATCGGCTCGCCCGTGAGGACTTCAAGGGAACCTTCTACGTGGTGCAGTCCAGCGGCGGCCTCTACGACGTCAGGACCGCGCAGAGCGAGTGCATTCGCATGCTTGAATCCGGACCCGCAGCCGGCGTGATCGGATCGCAGGCGGTATGCGAGCGCCTGGGCATCAGGCATGCCATTGCATTCGACATGGGCGGCACGACGGCCAAGGCGGGTGTTGTATATGACGGCGATGTAGTCATGGCCGGCAGCATCATGATTGGTGGCTACAACAACGGATTGCCTATCCAGAT
>CAZFKW010000248.1:0-6349 GCA_964519795.1 uncultured Ramlibacter sp.
GAGTACTTGGCTACGAACCAAGGGGTCGTGGGTTCAATTCCTGCCAGCCGCACCATCATGAATAAAAAGCCTGCAGCTTGGCGCTGCAGGCTTTTTTTCTTTGTCTGCCGCCCCGCGCACCAACGCGCGCCGACGTGCATTTGCCTTGCCCGGGCCTGCACACACCACCTTCAAGACGGGGCGAAGTCACAACAACTGTTGCGTCGCAACATTGGCCAAAGCGCGTTTTTGACTGGTTAGAACCGGTCACGAGACCTAGGCTGAATTGCTGAGGATCAGGGCGCGATACAGCTCCTTAATTGGTTACCATATGCCAGTTAATATGCAAGTTAAGTATTCGTTTATGTCCTCAAATTACTATTTAGTGGAGCAAGAGTGCCTGTCGTCTTGGGGTTTGGAGCCTGCAGTACTGCTCCTTGCCAACCCATGAGTTGAGGCGAGACAAAGGGATGGCACGGCACCAGCCGGATTCGGCGGCACTGAGGACAACGCCGCCACCCTCCGTTGGGTCTATTGAGTCGGTATCTTGCAATCCGGCGCTGCTGGAGCTGGCCTCGGCCCGGCGCGTCTTGTTGCTCCAGGGTCCGGTGGGTCCTTTTTTTGACCGCCTGACGCGCTGGCTTCAGTCCAATGGCAGCACAGTCAACCGTGTCATTTTCCAGGCAGGAGATCGTCGCGACTGCCAGTGTGGCGTACCTATTCCGTACGTCGGCAATGCAAAACAATGGCCGGCTTTTCTGGGCAACACAATCCGCATGTTGGGCATTGATGTCATCGCATTGTTCGGGCAGGCGCGTCCGCTTCATGCCGCCGCCATCGAACTGGCCAGGTCCCTTGGCCTCACAGTTGTCGTGATGGAAGAGGGCTACATCCGGCCTGGCTACGTGACCATGGAGCTGGACGGCGTCAACGGGTTCTCGACGACGCTACGCCGCTTCCAGTGGAGCCCCGGGTTGCCGGGGGGCTCAGTCCAGACCAGCAAACCGCGCTCGACGGAGCACCAGTTCCGGCAGATGGCATGGTTTGCCTGCCGTCACTACTGGTCGATGTACTGGCATCGCAGAATCTCTCCCCATTACCAGCACCACAAAAGCACCAGCATCTGGAGCCACAGTTTCTACTGGGTGCTGTCCCTGTTCAGGAAGCAACTGCATTTCAGGCGCGACAACTCGCGCGTGCAGTCGTTGGTCGGCCAAAAATATTTCTTCGTGCCGCTGCAGCACGATGGTGATTCACAGATCAGCCATCACAGTCCGTACGTCCAGAGCACCGAATTCATCATCGAGGTGATGATGTCATTTGTCCAGCACGCCCCGGAGGATGCACTGCTGGTGTTCCGCCAGCATCCCCACTCCCGCGGCGGCCACGGTCACGACAAGTTCATCCACTCCCTGGCAACGGAGCTGGGCGTGCGCGAAAAGGTGATGCACCTGGTCGAGGGGCACACCCCGACGCTGCTCAACCATGCCGTGGGTGTCGTGGTGATCAACAGCACCGTGGGCCTGCAGGCGCTCATGCGCCGCAAGCCGCTCATGGTGCTGGGAGATGCCCTGTATGACCGCCCTGGCTTGAACTTTCAAGGACCCCTGGACCAGTTCTGGGTGGCGCCCGCAGCGCCTGATCCCGGGCAGGCCAGGGAATTTCTGCAGGCCTTGATTGCGCTGACGCAGGTCCCCTGCAATGTCTATGGCCTGGCTGACGAGCCCCTGCACTGGACCTTGACCGAGCGTTCACCTGCTCCTGGTGTGCCATGAACCGGCCGCCGTGGCAGATCACCCTGGCCGTGTGGCACGCGCTGTTGCTGCGCGAGGCCGTGGCGCGCATGTTTGGCAAACGTGCAGCGGCTGCCTGGCTCCTGCTGGAGCCTGTGGCCGGCATCGGCTTCATGCTGCTCGTCTTCGCGGTGCTGCGCACGCGGCACATCGGCGGCATGGACACGGCGCTGTGGCTGAGCGCAGGCCTGCTGTCCTACTACCTGTTTCGCCGTACCGCCGGGCAGGGCGCATCAGCGGTGGACGCCAACCGCGCTCTGTTCACATACCGGCAGGTCAAGCCAGTGGACACGGTGCTCTCCCGCTGCGTGCTCGAGGGCGTGTTGATGCTGCTCATCACTGCGTGGGTGTTTGCCGGCCTCGCCCTGACCGGTGTGCAACTGCAGCTTGACGCTCCCCTGCAGGTCATGGCTTCTGTCGCGTGCCTGTGGCTGCTGGCGGTGGGCTGGGGCCTGGCGGTGTCGGTGGCCACAGAACTCGTGCCGGAAGCTGCCAACCTGCTCAACCTGCTGCTGATGCCGCTCATGCTGATCTCTGGCGCCATATTTCCGCTGTCTGCCATTCCCCAGCCCTGGCGTGAATGGCTCATGCTCAACCCGCTGGCCCATGGCATGGAAGGCGTCCGCGCTGGACTTTCGCCGTTCTACAACCACGTGCCGGAACTCAGCATGAACTACCTGCAAGGCTGCACCCTGGTGCTCGTGTTCATGGGGCTGGCGTTGCAGCGGCGCTTTCGCAACCGGCTGGTGTCGCTGTGATAGCAATCACTGACGTGCACAAGCGCTACCAGACCGACCACGGTCCCGGGCCCTGGGTGCTGCGCGGCATCAACCTTGTAATTCCGCCTGGCATCAACGTCGGCCTCATTGGTGGCAACGGCGCCGGCAAGACCACCTTGCTGCGCCTCATTGGCGGTGTGGACCAGCCTACGCGCGGCAGCGTCCGCCGCCACAGCAAAGTGTCCTGGCCCATGGGCTTTGGCGGCGGGCTGCAGGGGACGCTCACCGGGCGGCAGAACGCCAAGTTCGTCTGCCGCATCTACGGCCAGGAAACCGAAATGGCCGGGCGCCTGGAGCGCATCCAGGCATTTGCCGGGATCGGCAGCTACTTTGACGAACCCGTCAAGACCTACAGCAGCGGCATGAAGTCGCGCCTGCAGTTTGCACTGTCATTGGCCTTTGAGTTCGACCTCTACATCTCCGACGAAGTGACTTCCACCGGCGACGCCGCCTTCCAGGCCAAGGCGGCCCGGGCGTTCAAGGATCTGGTTGGCACCTCCAGTCTCATCATGACTTCGCACAGCATAAGCACCCTGAAGCAGTTCTGTACCGCCGGCATCTGGCTGACCGGAGGCCAGGCTCACTGGTTTGACAACATCGACGACGCCGTGAAGGCCTACAGCGAAAGCATGCCTGCATGAGCCTCACACGATTTCTGGCGCAGCTGCCTTTGCGGCGCTACCCCATGCTCTGGGCGGCCTTGCTGTTTGTGCTGATCAGCAGTGTGTATTGGCTGCTCCTGGCTTCCGACCGCTATGTGTCCGAAGCCCGGGTGATACTGGCACGGTCTGACCTCTCCAGCGGGCAGGCCATGGACTTTGCCAGCCTCATTGGCGGTGCTGCCGGTGGGAACCGGCCGGACCAGTTGCAGTTGCGCGACTATCTGCGCTCGATCGACATGCTCAAGAAGCTCGACGCGCAACTGATGCTGCGCCAGCACTACAGCAGCCAGGGCGACTGGCTATCCCGCCTGCGGGATGCGAACGCCCCCGTGGAGACGCTGCACCAATATTTCCAGAACCGGGTCACGGTCGAACTCGACGAATTTGCCGGCGCTCTCGTCGTCCATGCCCAGGCCTATACCCCGCAGATGGCGCAGTCCATCAGCGCCTTCATGCTGGCTGAAGGCGAGCGCTACATGAATGCACTGGGAAATGCAACGGCACAGGAGCAGGTCAGGTTTCTGGAGCACCAGGTGGACGAACTGGGCGGGCGGGTGCATTCAAGCCGCGCACGACTGCTGGCCTACCAGAATGCCAAGGGCCTGCTGTCACCCCAGGCCACCGCCGAGAACCTGGCTGCCATCGTGGCCCGGCTTGAAGGCCAGATGGCCGACCTGCAGACGCGGCGCACCGGCCTGCTCAGCTTCCTGCAGCCGCAAGCGCCGCAGGTAGTTGAAGTCAATGCCCAGATCGACGCCGTGCAAACGCAGCTTCAGCGTGAACGCGCGCGGCTGACTGCGCCGCAGGGCGGGACTCTCAACAAGTCGGTGGAAGAATTCCAACGCCTGCAAATGGACGCGGAGTTTGCGCAGCAGGTGCTCAATACAGCGCTGATCTCGCTCGAGCGGGGCAGGGTGGACGCCACCCGCACCCTGAAGCAGGTGCAGGTCATGCAGTCGGCCAACCTGCCTGAATATCCACTGCGGCCCCGCCGCCTCTACAACGCCACCGTGTATGCACTCGCGGCCCTGCTGCTGGCCGGTGTGCTGCAACTGCTGCTGGCCATCGTACGTGACCACCAGGACTGACCCTGCCATGCGATCAATCATCAACGCCCTGGCGCTGTCCGCCACCCTGCTGGGCCTGGCCATAAAAAGTATTCCAGCGCACTCCCAGACCCTGACCTCTTCACAGGCGACGGCACTGAAGCAGACGATGCAGCAGCAAAGTGGCAACGGTGCGACGGGTACCTCGGGCAGTAGTTCAACCAGCACGCCACAGTCACCCGGCCGCACATCACCGCTGTTCAACCAGCTGCCCGGCGCCCGTGCCCAGGCACTTGAGCCGGCAGTGCCCGGACCTCGCACCGCACCCTCGCAGCCAGTGCCGCCGCCCCTCATCACCAGCGACGTATTCGGGGCCCACCTCTTCACCGGCGCCTTCGCCCGCGAAGGCGCCACCATGTTCAATCCCGACTACCTGGTTGCGACGGGCGATACGCTGCAGGTTCGCCTGTGGGGTGCGTTCGGGTTCGACTCGCTTCTGGTGGTGGACCCACAGGGCAATGTGTTTGTGCCCAACGTGGGGCCGGTGCCCGTGCGCGGTGTGCGCAATTCAGACTTGCAGGCCAGCGTGGAGCAGGCGGTGCGCCGCGTGTACCGTGCCAACGTCAGCAGCTACGCCAGCCTGGCCGAGGCCCAACCCGTGCGCGTGTTTGTCAGCGGCTTCGTGCCGCGCCCTGGCCTGTACAGCGGCACGAGCATGGACAGCCTCCTGCACTACCTGGACCAGGCCGGCGGCATCGACGTCGACCGGGGCAGTTTCCTGAATGTTCTAGTGCAGCGCGGCAGCCAGACCCGGGGGGCTGTCAACCTGTATGACTTCCTGCTACAGGGCCGGATGCCCACACTGCAGCTGGCCAGCGGGGACGTGATCTTTGTGCCGCCAAGGCAGAACACCGTCATGGTGGCAGGCCTGGCCGCCAACGCCAAACGCTTTGAGTTTGCGGGACCCAGCCGTACCGTTGCCGACCTGATCGAGCTGGCCAAACCTCTGGCCACGGCAACGCACGTGCGCGTGGTGCGCAACACCGGAATCATCCGCAACACCGAGTACTACCCCCTGAGCGCAGCCGCAGGGGTGACGCTCGCCAATGGCGACGAGCTTGAGTTCACCGCTGACAAGAAACCCGGCACGATCTCTGTGCGAGTGGAAGGCGAGCATGAAAGCCCGCAAGAGCATGTGCTGCCGTATGGCAGCAAGCTGGGTGACCTGCTGGGCCGCATCCAGCTGAATGAACGCTCGCAGATCCAGAACGTGCAGCTGTTCCGCCAGAGCGTCAAACAGCGCCAGCGCGACCTGCTGGTCGCCAGCCTGCGCAGCCTGGAAGCAGCGCTGCTCAGCGCTCGCAGCGGCAGCAACGAAGAAGCACGCCTGCGCACCCAGGAGGCCAACCTGACCCTGCAGTGGGTGGATCGCGCCAAACAGATCGAGCCACTGGGCCAGGTACTGATTGCGCGCAACAGGAACAAGGAGGAACTGTTGCTGGAGAACGGCGACGTGCTCCGCGTGCCCACACAGGACGGACTGGTGCTGGTTAGCGGCGAGGTGCTGTTCCCCAACTCGGTCGCGCACCAGCCTGGCCTGGGCCTGGGCGACTACATACAGCGCGCCGGTGGTTTCACCCAGAACGCTGACAACGCCCGGGTAGTGCTGGCCCGGGTGGATGGAAGCTACGAACAAAGCGACGCCGCAAGCATGAACAACAGCACGACTGTGCAACCAGGAGACCAGATACTGGTACTGCCCAAGGTAGATGACAAGAACCGCCAGTTTGCACTGGACATCACCCAGATCCTGTCGCAGATCGCGGTCACGGCGAAGGTGGCGTTTGGGCTTTGACCTGCTGGTTTCGATTCATGTGTATGGAAAAGCGTGACATGTTGTACGCGGGATTTCGATCCCGGAAAAGTTAAGGGGAAAAGATTGAAGACTCTATTCTGGATGCCTCCGTGGGCGGCACACGGAGATCCGCTTTTCTACAGAAATTGCTTGCGCAAGCACCTCATACCACAAGCGAATCCCCGATGGCCACCCAAATTCCCCCGGGTATGGCCACTTCAAACTCCCCCACCTG
>CAZFKW010000249.1:0-6306 GCA_964519795.1 uncultured Ramlibacter sp.
CGAATCCATCGCAAGCAGGCTGGCTGAACCTGGTGCAAGACCTTCAAAGCGCAGCAGCATCACGGTTGCAGGCGCCGCGCGCGTCTCGGCACCGGCACGGTCCAACCGCTCTGCCAGCGCCAGTCGCGTCTCGCCGGGCGGGCCGGCCTGCCGCGCAACCCTGGCGCGGTGGTTCATCACCAGGGCACGACGGCATTCCAGCAGGTACAGGCCGCGCAGGTTGAAGGGGACTTCCAGCGCGCTCGCCAGGGGCATGGCCAGCAGCACCCATGGCATGAAGGGAATGACACCCGCGATGGCGAGTGTCGTCGCGCCCACGCCGACCACCACCGGCGTAAAGCCCAGCAGCAGCCACAGGGCGACCCGGTTGGCCGTGCGCCAGGCCAGGAACACGCTGGCCAGCCCCATGAGGGTTGCCACCGCTGCGGCTGCATGCGAGAGCCGCGTGGACAGATCCAGCATGAGTCCGGCCAGCCCCACGGCCGGGCAACCCAGGCCCAGGATGAGCAGCATCCGCGACCACGCCGGCGCACGCACCTCCAGCGCGAACGCGCGGCGCGCCAGCAGCAGGACCAGGCCCGCAGCCATGCAGGCCATGGCAGACGCCATCTGTCCACGCCACGCGGCCAGCGCCGGCCAGAGCCAGGTGTCACCAAAGCCCGAGATGAACATGCCCGCCAGGCCGATGCTGCATGCGACCAGAAAATAGATGCCATAGGCCGCGCTGCGCAACCGGATGGCGCGCGCCAGCGCGTACAGGGCCGCCAGCGCCGCGAGGCCGAAGCACAGGCCCTGCACGGCATGTGTCCACATCGCCATCCGGGTCCAGGCACTTTTCGGCTGGAGCAGGAAGCTGCCGTGCGCCGGTACTGCGGAGAACACCCTGAGATACACCGTTTGCTGCCCCGCAGCGGCCACGACAGCCGGCAGTTCCAGCGTGGCCGGGAAGCGGGTCCCCGCACGCTGCTGCGCCGGGACATCGCGCCCGCTGCGAGTCTCCCGTTCAGGAATTCCGGGCTGCGCCGGGGTGTGCAACCGGGCCGACCGCAAGGAAGGATGGGTCAGCTCCAGCACCAGCGGATCGCCAGGCATGCCGGTTTCGGCCGTCTGGCCTGCCACGATGTCCAGCGAGTACCAGGTGGGCTCTTCAGGCGCGACACTGAAGGTGGAGCCAGTTGTTTGAACCGGCGCGCGTGTCAGTGCATCGCGGGCTGCATCAAGGCGGTCCTGCCCGGTTGGCGGGACCCATGTCCGCACTGCAGCAATGATGCCCCCCTGCGCCATGGCAGCGCTGCACTGCAGTGCCAATGTGATCAACAGGAGCCTGCAGGCGAGTCCCAGCACGATGCGTTTCCCGACGTATGTGGTTTGCGGGATTGTATTGACCTGGCGGGGTCCTGAAACCGGATCATGCCGGCTGCGCCGTGTTCAGTCTGGCAGTTGCACAGGGCTGGGCATGCGACCCGCTCAGGCCAGCAGCGACACGTTGCCGCCTGCCGCCGTGGTGTTCACAGTGACGGTCCGCTCCGCGCAGAACCGGTACAGGTAGTGAGGGCCGCCGGCTTTGGGTCCGGTACCACTCAGGCCCTCGCCGCCAAACGGCTGGACGCCGACGACCGCGCCGATCATGTTGCGGTTGATGTAGATGTTGCCCACATGGGCGCGTGCCGCGAGCGCCCGGGCCCGGCTGTCGATGCGGGTCTGGATGCCCAGCGTGAGGCCATAGCCCAGCGAATTGACCTGGTCGATCACCGCATGGGGGTCCCCGCTCCAGCGGACGATGTGCAGGACCGGGCCGAAGATTTCCTGACGCACATCTGCAATCGAAGCGATCTCGAAAGCATGGGGCGGGATGAAATGCGCCCGACTGGGGACTGGCGCCTGGCCGGCGGGAATCAACCCGGGTCCAGGCCCTGCATGACAGGCTGCTGCGGCCGAACGCAGCCGCTGAAGCTGCGCCTGGATCCCCTCGAAGGCGTCACGGTCAATCACCGGCCCCACATCCGTTGCAAGGCTTGCGGGATCACCTGTCACCAGTTCCGCCGCCGCCCCCTTGATCATTTCGACGACGCCATCGGCGATCGCCTCGTGTACGCACAGGAGCCGCAGCGCCGAGCAGCGCTGGCCGGCGGAGCGGAAGGCGCTTTGCATCACGGCATCAGCGACCTGCTCGGGCAGGGCGGTGGAGTCCACCACCATCGCATTGATCCCGCCCGTCTCCGCGATCAGCGGGACGATGGGACCGTCCTTCATCGCCAGTGCGCGCTGGATGGTTTTGGCCACCTGCGTCGAGCCGGTAAATACAACGCCCGCGATGCCGGGATCAGCCACCAGCGCTGCGCCCACCGTCTCACCCGGGCCATGCATCAGTTGAAGCGCGTCCTGCGGAACACCTGCCGCATGCAGCAAACGCACGGCCTCCAGCGCCACGCCGGGCGTCTGCTCGGCCGGCTTGGCCAGCACGGTGTTGCCAGTGGCCAGCGCAGCCGCCACCTGCCCCATGAAGATCGCCAGCGGAAAGTTCCACGGGCTGATGCACACCCAGGGGCCACGGGCAGTCAGGCGCAGCTCATTGGTTTCGCCCGTGACGCCAGGCGTCACTCCGACATCGCTGCAAGGCGTCACCTCACCGTGCAGGGCGGGCAGGCTGAGGGGCGCCATGATCCGCTCGGCCTCGCCCGCGTAGTAACGCAGGAAGTCCACCGCCTCGCGAACTTCGGCCACCGTATCGCCCCAGGTCTTGAAGGCCTCCTTGACCAGCAGGGCGCAGAATTTCGGCATCTGCCGCTCCAGCTCGTCGGCGGCGCGGCGCAGCATGGCGGCGCGCTCACCCACAGCCAGCGACGACCAGGCCAGGCCCGCCGTGTACGAGCGAGCGACGGCGTCTGCTGTGCGTGCCGTGTCGAACTCCACCACATCAGGAACAGTCACCGCCGCATGCGCTTCGAACAGCGGGACGCGCATGGATCCCACCGCCAGGTCCAGCCCGGAGCTGTTGCGCCGCGACGGACCCAGGATGTCCACGGGCAGTGGCAACGAAGGCTCCGGTGCCAGCCGCATGGGCGAAACCAGCAACTCATCCATGCCGACCGACTCATCGGCCAGCTGGTGAACGAACGAAGAGTTTGCGCCGTTTTCCAGCAGGCGGCGCACCAGGTAGGCCAGCAGGTCACGGTGCGCACCCACCGGCGCATACACGCGGCAGGCCAGCAGCGGGTTTTTCAGCACCTCACGGTAGACACCTTCACCCATGCCATGAAGACGCTGCAGTTCAAACGGCGTGCCTTTGCCCGCCGCCATCTGCACGATGGCGGCGATCGTGGCTGCGTTGTGCGTCGCAAACTGGGGGTAGATCGCATCGGGCGCATCCAGCAATGCCCTGGCGCATGCCAGGTAGGACACGTCGGTATGGTGCTTGTGCGTGAATACAGGGTAGGCAGGCAGCCCCATCTCCTGGGCGCGCTTGATCTCGGCATCCCAGTATGCGCCCTTGACCAGCCGGCACATCAACCGCAACCTGTACCTGCGGGCCAGCGTCGTGACATGGGCAATGAGCTCCAGTGCTCGCGTCTGGTAAGCCTGCATCGCAAGGCCGAAGCCTTGCCACTGCGGGAATTCCCCGGCCACCTTCGCGGCCAGTGCCTCGAACACATCCAGTGAGAGCTCCAGCCGGTCCACCTCTTCCGCATCGATGGTCAGGTTGATATTGGCTTGCGCAGCCTGTGCGCACAGGCCCCAGACACGTGGTACCAGCTCGGCCATCACCCGTTCACGCTGCGCGTCTTCGTAGCGCGGATGAAGCGCACTGAGCTTGATGGAGATGCCATCGTTGGCTTCGGTTGCGGCGCCGGCACTGGCGTTACCGCCGGCGCGCAGACCAATGGCGGAGACCGCATCGGCGTAGCTGGCCAGATAGCGTCGCGCATCGGCTTCGGTACGCGCGCCCTCGCCCAGCATGTCGTAGCTGAAACGCAGGCCGGCAGTGCGCTTGCGCGCGGCGTCTGCTTCATGCACGGCATCGGCAATGGTCTGGCCCAGGACAAATTGCCGTCCCAGCAACTGCACGGCGCGCAAGGTGGCCGCCACCACCGTGCGGGCACCCAGCCGCGCCATCAGTCCCGGGCCGGCGCCGGCATCACTCCTGGAGTCCGCTGCGGGCAGGAAGTGTTTGGACATTGCAATGGCTGAGGAAGACAGCCGCGCCATCGTTGAATCCGCCGCGCTGTCAAAGTCGGCCCGCCCCAGCTGGTCTGCCGTCAGCGCAATCGCGGTTTCGGCGTCGGGCACCCGCAGCAGCGCCTCGGCCAGCCGCATCAGCGCCAGGCCTTCGCTGCTGGCAATGGGGTACTCCTTGAGCAGGCTTTCCATGGCCCAGAACGGTGGCGGGTTGTCGCGCACGGCCTGTACCCAGGGCCGCGCGGCCTGCGCAGCGGCAGCCCAGTTCAGTGCTCCGGCGAGCGCTTCGAGCCGGTCGGAGACGATGGCGGCTTCAGGGCGGTAGGGAAAGGGCAGGCGATCAGGCATGTCAGGTGTCATGAAGTGGATGACTGCAATATTGAACCTCTCTCAATTGAATATTTCTCCAAAAATCTTCACAAAACAGGATAATTCGCTACATATGAGTGAAACAACGTCAGACATTGACCGCATCGATCTGCGCATCCTGAATGTCCTGCAGAAAGACGGCCGCATCTCCAACCTCAAGCTCGCCGAGGCCGTGGCCCTCTCGCCCACGGCGGTACTGGCCCGGGTGCAGCGCCTCACGCGTGACGGCTACATCCTGGGCTATGAGACCCGACTCAATCCGCTCAAGCTGGGGCGCGGCATGCTGGTTTTCGTGGAGGTATTGCTGGACCGGACCACGCCCAACGTCTTTGAGGCCTTCAAGGCAGCGGTGCAGGTACGCCCCGAAATCATGGAGTGCCACATGGTGGCCGGCGGCTTTGACTACCTGCTCAAGACGCGGATGGCTGACATGGCCGCCTACCGCGACTTTGCCGGCACAGTGCTCTGGCAGTTGCCCGGTGTGCGCGAGACCCGGACCTACGCCGTCATGGAAGAGGTGAAAAATTCCACACAATTGAGCCTGCCTTGAGGGGCCTGGCGGTTTCACAATCAGGGCTTCTGTAAACGAGGAGCATTCGATGAAAATACAACACTTGACAGCAGCAGCCCTGTTGGCCGCCTGCTCCCTGGGTGCCATCGGCCAGTCCATGAAACCCGGACTCTGGGAGATCAACAACAAGGTGGGCGGCTCCGCTGAAATGGACAAGGCAATGGCCCAGATGCAGCAGCAGATGGCCAGCATGCCGCCCGAGCAGCGCAAGATGATGCAGGACATGATGGCCAAACAGGGCGTGAGCATGGGCCCTGGGGCAGGCGGCGGCATGGCAGTGAAGTTCTGCCTGACGAAAGAAATGATCGAGCGCAACGAACTCCCGCAACAGCAGCAGGGCGACTGCAAGTCAACAGCCGGCCCGCGCCTGGGCAATACCCAGAAGATCAGCTTCACCTGCACCAAACCGCCGTCCAGCGGAGAAGGCCAGATCACCTTCACCAGCAACGAAGCCTACTCAATGAAGATGGTGACCAACACCACCGTGCAGGGCAAGCCCCAGCGGATGACGATGGACGGCACAGGCAAGTGGTTGTCGGCGGACTGCGGCGCCGTCAAGCCGCTGGTAGTGCCGAAGAAGTAAATCAACTGTCATCCGGGACCCCGGATCAAGTCCGCACTGACAGGCCGGGGGAGCCCGCTGTCCGACCTCCAAAAATCGCAGTACCCACACGCACCATGGTGCTGCCGGCCTCAATGGCGGCTTCCATGTCGGCGGTCATACCCATGGAGAGCGTGTCCACATCCAGTCCCGCCGACTGCCACTCCTCGAAGAGGGCCCGCGCCTTTGCATGCACTGCCTTCTGGGCGGCAAAATCCGGCTGCGGCTCGGGAATGGTCATCAATCCGCGCAGCCTGAGCCGGGGCAAACGGGAAACCTCCAGCGCCAGTCCCAGGGCCTCACCGGGTGTGACGCCGGCCTTGGTGGCGCCACCGTCGATATTGACCTGAATGCATATCTGCAGCGGGGGCAGCGTGTCCGGCCGCTGGTCTGACAGCCGCTGCGCGGTCTTCAGGCGGTCCACCGTGTGCGCCCAGTCGAAATTCTGCGCGACAAGACGCGTCTTGTTGCTCTGGATCGGGCCGATGCAGTGCCACTCCAGCCCCAGGCCCGGCAGCAGTGCGATCTTCTCTACCGCCTCCTGGATGTAGTTCTCGCCAAATGCACGCTGGCCGGCGGCATGGGCCTG
>CAZFKW010000250.1:0-6295 GCA_964519795.1 uncultured Ramlibacter sp.
GGCGACCCGGCGGCCGTGAGCTTTGACGCAGTGAGCGCGGGCAAGGCGCGCGGCAAGGATGTCGTGCTGGTGGACACGGCCGGGCGCCTGCCAACGCAACTGCACCTGATGGAAGAGCTGCGCAAGATCAAGCGCGTGATCACCAAGGCCGACGCCACCGGTCCCCATGAAATCCTGCTGGTGATCGACGGCAACACCGGCCAGAACGCACTGTCGCAGGTCAGGTCTTTTGACGATGCCCTGCAACTTACCGGACTTATCGTGACCAAACTTGACGGCACGGCCAAGGGCGGCGTGCTGGCGGCCATCGCGCAGGAGCGGCCGGTGCCGGTGTACTTCATCGGCGTTGGCGAGAAGCTCGAAGACCTTGAAACATTCAATGCGCGTGAGTTCGCGCAGGCCCTGCTGGGCTGAGCCCGGCGGGCGAGACGGAGCACCCATGCTGAGGACCCTGAAAGACCTGTTTGACTCGGTGACCGGCGCCGGCGGCGCGCAGCCGCAGCGGGGCGAGCACACACTGCACCTGGCCACCGCCGTGCTGCTGGTTGAAGTGATGCGCGCCGACCCGGAGCTTGGCGTCGCAGAGCGCCGTGTTGTGGTGTCGGCCTTGCGCCACAAGTTCGAGCTGCAAGCCGATGAGCTGGACCGTCTGGTGGAACTGGCCGAGCAGACTGCGCGCACCGCGTCAGACTTTCACCAGTTCACTTCGGTCATCAACGATGCTTTCAGCCAGGAACAGAAGATTCGCATGGTCGAGTTCATGTGGCAGGTCGCCTATGCGGACGGGCACCTTGATGCGCATGAACATCACCTCATTTCGAAAGTCGCGGACCTCCTGCATGTGCCGCACGGGCAATACATTGCGGCCAAGCTGCGTGCGAAGGACGCGACCGCGCCCTGAAGGTGCGCGGTCGGTCAGCGCCCCCGGCGCATGGATGGATGCGGTCAGCCGGCGAGTTCCGCGAGCCTCGCTGCAGCCTGCTTCTTGCTCAGGCCGCGCAACACGGCAATGCCGGGCAACTGGCTCGCACGGGGCCGTGCCTTGCCGTCTTCCCACTTGTAGATGGACTGGCCGGAGACGCCGATGATGGCTGCAGCCTCGGCAGCTGACAGGCCCAGGCGCTTTCGCTGGGACGCCAGGCCCTTGGCACTGAAGCGCAGGCGGCTGGACGGCTCTTCACCCGCAGCGACAGGCGCCGCCTTCTTCGCTGCTTTGCCAAGCCGGGCAACCGCCTGTTCCAGCGCAAGCACGCGGCGTTTGAGCGCCGCAATGTCGGAGCGGTACTGCGCTGCTGACTTCTTGAGTTTCTGGGTGTCCCCGCGCGATTCCTTGCGGGCGACCCGTGCGATTTCTTCCTTCAATACCGTTGCGATGTTGGGCATGGCTTTAACTATTTTGATTTGGATGTACGACGTCGATCATGTTTTTGATGTTGCCATGCACGCTGCGGGGCAGCAGGCGAAACAACCTGAACATCTTAATGCCACAAGCTGAACACGGACATCAATACACCTTGATACAAAGTGGCCGCTTCATGCAAGGCGGCAAGCCATGTTCCACACGCACTTTTTCAGGCTGGACAGCTGGCTCCTGCTGCTCGCTGGAATTGCGCTCCCTTCAGCAGCGCCAGGCTGCCACGTGCCGATGCGATCCGCAGGGAGTCGCCCTGCACCCGCAAGCCGAGTTGCGCTGCGGAGCCCGTGGATGGCTGCAGGTCGTTTCCGTTGATCGTGCCCTCGATGCCGCGCTCCCGGCCAGCGCGCCTGACTGTTCCCCTGAACTGCTGGTAGGTCTGGTCAAGCGCGATACGCGTGCCTCGCATGAGGCCTGATCCACACCACAGGCCCTTTGCATTTGCAGGCACGATCCACAGGTGCACCTTGCTCGATTTTTCCAGCCCGATCTTCTTGTCCGGCACGGCAACCACGGTGGTGCGGTCCGGCTTCCAGTCGCCCATGTCCCAGTCATGCGATACCAGTCGTGTCCCCGGCTTTAGCGCGAGCAGTGCCGGACGCAATGCAATATTGACCTCGGGCAGCAAGTACATCGTGATGACGGTGGCCGGAGAAAAATCCGTCTTGAACAGGTCCTGTTCGCGGAAGACGGCGCGGTCAGCCACACCGGCGGAGCGTGCGTTGTCGTTGCTGCGCGCGACGAGGGTGGGGTCGATCTCCACACCCATGCCGCTTGCGCCAAATCGCTTTGCCGCGGTGATCACGATGCGTCCGTCCCCGGAGCCAAGGTCCATGACATAGTCACCAGGGCCAACACCGGAGATGGTGAGCATCTCGATCGTCACGTTGTCAGGTGTTGTGATGAACGGTACTTCTTCAGTTGGCTGCGGCCATGCCAGCTGCGGAAGGGTTGCGCCAACTGCCAGGGTGAATGCGATGAGATATTTCATGACATGCATGTTAGCCATTGCTGAAAAAACCCGGGTCCAGGCGATCTTTTGGGGAACGTCGCTCATCGCCCGTTGCGGGCGTTGTCAAGAATGCGGCGGAGCATGCCGGTCAGCAACTGCCACTCATCGACGGAGAATCCTTCCAGGTGTGCGTTCTGCACCCGGCACAACAGGGCCGGAATGTCACTGGCGACTTTGCGCCCCTCGTCCGTGAGTTCGAGATTGACGATGCGCCGGTCCCTGGAAGTGCGAACGCGGCGCAGCATGCCCTTGGCCTCCAGCCGGTCCAGCATGCGCGTCATCGAGCCCGCGTCCAGCTGGCATTCGCGCGCAAGCTCGGCCACTGTGCTGGCGGTGCCTGAATGGATCTTCAGAAGCGGCACCCACTGCGCATGGGTCAGCCCGGCAGGCTCCAGCTGGCGGTCAACTTCCTGGCTCACAGCCGTGATGATGCGGCGCATGAGGTAGCCGACGCTCTCCTCGGGCGAATAACCGGCAACCCGGTAAAACTCGTTGGAAGGGGGTGTTGCATCAGGTGGCATGGGCGGAATATAATTGCTTAAGCAAATACTGTCAATACACTATTTGCCCTGGCAAAACATGTCCCCGCCAGTGAAAGGGCATTGAATGCCAAGGCGTTCCGGGTTTGGCACTCCCCTTGATAGAGTGCTAATATTGAATTTCATAGAAAGGAGTTCTGGTATGACACATCAAACTGGAGCCTCTACTGCCGCTCTCACAGTGGCAAACCCCTGGGCTGTCGTTCCCTCGATCGGCAACCTGGACGCCTACATCTCGGCGGTCAACCGCCTGCCCATGCTCACGCTTGAGCAGGAGCAGGAGTACGCCCGCAAGCTCAAGGACAACAACGACCTGGAAGCCGCCGGAAAGCTCGTGCTCTCCCATCTGCGGCTGGTCGTATCAGTCTCGCGCAAGTACCTGGGTTACGGGCTGCCCCATGGCGACCTGATCCAGGAGGGCAACATCGGCCTGATGAAGGCCGTCAAACGCTTCGACCCGGACCAGGGCGTGCGGCTGGTGAGCTACGCCATGCACTGGATCAAGGCCGAGATCCATGAGTACATCCTGAAGAACTGGCGCATGGTCAAGGTCGCAACGACCAAGGCCCAGCGCAAGCTGTTTTTCAACCTGCGCTCGATGAAACAGGGATTCAAGGACGACGTTGGCGTGGACACCCACCGCGACACATTGACCGATGCCCAGATCGACTCGATGGCGCGCGACCTCAAGGTCAAGCGCGAAGAGGTGATCGAGATGGAGACCCGCATGTCGGGCGGCGATGTGATGCTCGACCCATCCCCCAACGACGATGGCGATGAAGCGTTCGGCCCCATCGCCTACCTTGCCGACACAGGCCACGAACCGACGCAGATGATCGAGGCGCACCAGCGCGACGTGATGGCCAGCGACGGCATTGCCGCCGCCCTGGAAGAGCTGGACCCGCGCAGCCGCCGCATCGTTGAAGAGCGCTGGCTGAAGGTCAATGACGATGGTTCGGGAGGCATGACGCTGCATGACCTGGCAGCCGAATACGGCGTGAGCGCCGAGCGCATTCGCCAGATCGAGACTGCGGCCATGAAGAAGATGAAGAAGGCGCTGGTGGAATACGCCTGAAGCCGTCCCGCAATCTGTCAGCACAGGACCCCGCACCCGCCGGGGTCTTTTTTTGCGCGTCTGCGCACAATCTGTTGCAGTTTAGTACTTAACAACGCAGCACCTGCATGGGGTTAACATCGCTGCTTTTAAGGACCTCCGCATGCGACGCAACACGTTCACCAAAGCGGCGCTGATGCTTGCCATCACTGCCGCGACCAGTTCCGCCTTTGCCCAGAACACCCCGACTGCACGCGCAGCCGCACCATCCGCTGCTGCCTGGCCGATCAAGCCTGTCAAGATCATGGTGGGCTTTCCTGCCGGCTCCACGCCCGACCTGGTGGCGCGCGCCCTTGCCGAGCCCATGAGCCGCGCCCTGGGCCAGCCTGTTGTGGTGGAAAACCGGCCTGGCGCAGGCGGCAATATTGCTGCTGATGTCGTGGCCAAGTCCACGGACGACCACACCATCGGCGTGATGATCAATGGCAACATGACGATTGCCAAAATCCTCAACCCCAAAACACCATTTGATCCCATCAAGGATCTCGCGCCCATCAGCCTGATCGGCACGGCTCCGCTGGTACTGACAGCGCCCGCCAACGCGCCCGGCGCCACAGCACAGGACTTTCTCGTGGCTGCCCGGAACGCCGGCGACAAATGGAGCTACGGCACGCCGGGCATCGGCACTGTCGGCCATATCGGCATGGAACTGCTGAAGACCCGTACCAACATCAATCCCGTGCACGTGCCCTACCCCGGCAACCCGCAGGTGATCAACGCCATGCTCGGCGGCCAGATCCAGCTGTCCCTTCTGCCGCCGGGCCTCGCTGCCCAGCAGGTGCGTGCCGGCAAGCTCAAGGCCATCGGCGTCACGTCGTCAGGCCGCAGCCCGCTGGCACCGGAGTTCCCCAGCCTGTCAGAAGGCGGTGTGCAGAATTTCCAGCTGGAGATCTGGACCGCCATGGCCGGCCCGGCCTCCATGCCCAGGCCCATCATCGCCAGGCTCTCGGCGCTGGTGAGCGAGATCGCCCGCTCGCCCGACATGCGGGCCCGGCTGTTCCAGCAGGGCTGGCAAGTCGCAGGCACGTCGGCTGAAGGCCTGTCCAACCGCATGAAGTCCGACACCAACCTGCTGGGCGGCGTCATCATGATGCGAGGCATCAAGGTTGAGTAAGCCAGCCTGATCCTCAAAACACAAAAGGGGCCAAGGCCCCTTTTTCATGTCTGCACCAAGAAAAGGCCAGCCTGCTCAGGCCGGAAACACCCCGGTAGACAGGTAGCGGTCCCCGCGGTCGCAAACGATGAACACGATGGTGGCGTTCTCTTCGCGTTTGGCGATTTCCAGCGCAACCCAGAGCGCACCTGCTGCAGAGATGCCGGCGAAGATGCCCTCCTCCCGTGCCATGCGCCGGCACATTTCTTCCGCCTCGTCCTGGGCCACCAGCACGGTTTCGTCCACATGGGTGGCGTCATAGATCTTGGGCATGTACTCCTCGGGCCACTTGCGGATGCCGGGAATGCGCGAGCCCTCGGCGGGCTGCGCGCCGATGATTCTGACGGCCTTGTTCTTCTCCTTGAGGAAGCGCGAAACACCGGTGATGGTGCCGGTCGTGCCCATGGCGCTCACGAAATGCGTGACCTTGCCTCTGGTGTCCGCCCATATTTCCGGGCCGGTCGTTTCGTAGTGGATGCGCGGGTTGTCCAGGTTGGCGAACTGGTCGAGGACCCGGCCCTTGCCCTCGCGCTCCATGTTGCCCGCCAGGTCCCTGGCATATTCCATGCCGCCGCTCTTGGGCGTGAGCATGAGTTCGGCGCCAAAGGCCTTCATGGTCTGGGCGCGCTCGATGGACAGGTCCTCCGGCATGATGAGCACCATGCGGTAGCCCTTGATGGCCGCAGCCATGGCCAGTGCAATGCCGGTGTTGCCGGACGTCGCCTCGATCAGCGTGTCTCCGGGCTTGATGTCGCCGCGCTCTTCCGCGCGCTTGATCATGGACAACGCCGGGCGGTCTTTCACCGAGCCTGCCGGGTTGTTGCCTTCGAGCTTGCCCAGGATCACGTTGCCGCGTTTTTTATTGTCCGCCGCGCCGATGCGCTGCAATGCCACAAGTGGGGTCTTGCCAATGGCGTCTTCAATGGTTGGGTAGTTCATGACCCTCACTGTGCCATAATTTGAGACTCCCCTCCTGCAGCCCGGGTGGTGAAATTGGTAGACGCAGGGGACTCAAAATCCCCCACCGAAAGGTGTGCCGGTTCGATTCCGGCCCCGGGCACCA
>CAZFKW010000251.1:0-3095 GCA_964519795.1 uncultured Ramlibacter sp.
CCCTCGTGGAAGTCCTGATCCAGCACGCTGATGGCCGGTGGCGGCTCGGCGCCTTCCTCGAACAGGTTCTCGGCCAGCAGCAGCGCCTGCTCGCGCATCCCGCCCTCGATGTCCCGGCGCGCGCGGTTGATGGCGTCGAGCTGGCCGGCGAGCTCGGCCGCGCGGCCGGCGTCGTCGGTGCGCAGGCATTCGATGCCCAGCGTCATGTCGGCCAGGCGGCCGGCGGCGTTGATGCGCGGGCCGAGCGCAAAGCCGAAATCGAAGGCGGTGGCCGCTTCCATCCTGCGGCCGGCCGCCGCAAACAGCGCGGCGATGCCCGCCGGCGCCTGGCCGGCGCGGATGCGCTTGAGGCCCTGCGCCACCAGGCGGCGGTTGTTCGCGTCCAGCCGCACCACGTCGGCCACGGTGCCCAGGGCGACGAAGGGCAGCAGCGGGTCGAGCTTGGGTTGCAAGGGCTTGTTTGCCCCCACGCTTGCCACTGCGTGTGCTGCGCTGCCCCCCAAGGGGACTCCGCCGCCTTCGGGCGGCCGGGCGGCGGCGGGTTTGCCGCTCAGCAGCGCCACCATCTCGGCCTCACGCAGCACGCCGCGCTCCACGAGCTTGAAGTTGTTGATCTGAACGCCCTCCTCCTCGATCAGCGTGGAGAACGGCGGCATCGAGCCTGGCGTTGTGCCGCCGATGTCGGCATGGTGGCCGCGCGAGCCCACATAGAAGGTCGGCTTGCCGGCCAGGTACACGGGCGTGATGACCGTCACGTCCGGCAGGTGGGTGCCGCCGTGGTACGGGTCGTTCAGCACATACACGTCACCCGGCTGCATGGTGGCGGCGTTCTCGCGCACCACGGTCTTGATGCTCTCGCCCATGGAGCCCAGGTGGACCGGCATGTGCGGCGCATTGGCAATCAGGTTGCCTTCGGCGTCAAACAGCGCGCAGCTGAAGTCCAGCCGCTCCTTGATGTTGACCGAGTAGGCGGTGTTCTGCAGTTGAAGCCCCATCTGCTCGGCAATGTTCATGAACAGGTTGTTGAACACCTCCAGCAGCACAGGGTCCACCGTGGTGCCTGCCGCAAACTTCACTGCGCGGGCCGCACGGCGGTCCAGCACCAGATGGTCCAGCGCCGTGAGCGCTGCCTCCCAGCCGGGCTCGACGATGGTGGTTGCATTCTTCTCGGCAATGATGGCCGGGCCGGAGATGATGTCGCCGGGCTGCAGGTCTTCCCGCACCACAAGGGCAGCGTCGTGCCACTGGCCACCCGAGTACATGCGCACCGTCTCGCGGCGCGGCACTTCGCGCGGTTCATGCGTGGGGTGACGCGGCTCCACGGGAGCATCGCCTGCCACCACGGCCTCCACCGACACGGCCTCCACAATCTGGCCCTTGCCCTGCATCAGGAACGCAAAGCGCTGGCGGTAGGCCGCTTCAAAAGCCGACTCGATGGCCGCCAGCGTGCCGAACGGCACAACCAGCGCCGAGTCGCTGCCCTCATAGCGCACATGCACGCGGCGGTGCATGGTGATCGCACCCTTGTTGACCTCCTGGCGTGTCAGCTCGGCCTGGGCCGCATCGGCCAGCGCGTCCAACCGCGCCGCAATGGCCGGCAAGGCCGACTCTGCCAACTTGAGCTCAACCGCCTGCTCGCGGATGACGGACTGGTCGGCCAGGCCCATGCCATAGGCGCTGAGCACGCCCGCCAGCGGGTGAACGAACACGCGTGTCATGCCCAGCGCATCGGCCACCAGGCAGGCATGCTGGCCGCCCGCGCCACCGAAGCATTGCAGGGTATAGCGCGTCACGTCGTAGCCGCGCGCCACCGAAATCTTCTTGATGGCATTGGCCATCTGCTGCACGGCAATGTTGATGAAGCCTTCAGCCACCACCTCGGCGCTGCGTCCGGTGCGGCCGGCGAGCTCATTGAATTTTTCCTCCACGGCCGAGGAGTCGAGCGACTCGTCGCCCTGCTTGCCGAACACTTTTGGAAAGTAGCGCGGCTGGATCTTGCCGACCATCACGTTGGCATCGGTCACGGCCAGCGGGCCGCCGCGCCGGTAGCTGGCCGGGCCGGGGTTGGCGCCGGCACTCTGCGGCCCCACACGGAACCGTGAGCCGTCAAACTCCAGGATGGAGCCGCCGCCCGCAGCCACGGTGTGGATGCTCATCATCGGCGCGCGCATGCGCACGCCCGCCACCTGGGTCTCGAACTCGCGCTCGAACTCGCCGGCATAGTGGCTCACGTCGGTGGACGTGCCGCCCATGTCAAAGCCGATCACTTTCTCGTGCCCGGCAATTGCCGCCGTGCGCGCCATGCCCACGATACCGCCGGCCGGCCCGCTCAAAATGGCATCCTTGCCCTGGAAGGCATGCGCATCAGTCAGCCCGCCGGACGACTGCATGAAGAAGAGCTTGACGCCGGGCATCTCGCCGGCGACCTGCTCCACATAGCGCCGCAGGATCGGCGAGAGGTAGGCATCCACGACCGTTGTATCGCCCCGGCTCACAAACTTCATCATCGGGCTGGTTTCATGCGAGGTACTGACCTGCGTGAAGCCCACTTCTTTGGCGATGCGGCTCGCAGCCTGCTCATGGTCAGTGAACCGGTAGCCGTGCATGAACACGATGGCCACGCTGCGCAGCCCCTTCGCATACTCCGCGCTCAAGGCCTCGCGCAGTTGCCCCTCGTCCAGCGACTGGATCATCTCGCCCGATGCCCCCACACGCTCGTTGGCCTCCACCACTGCGCTGTACAGCAGCTCGGGCAGCATGATGTTGCGGTCAAAAATACGCGGGCGGTTCTGGTAGGCAATGCGCAGCGCATCACGGAAGCCGCGTGTGGTCACCAGCAGTGTCGGCTCACCCTTGCGCTCGAGCAGCGCATTGGTGGCAACGGTCGTGCCCATCTTCACGCATTCCACCTGCGCCGGCGTCACCGGCTCGCCGGGCTTGAGGCCCAGCAGGTGGCGGATGCCGGCCACGGCCGCATCCTTGTACTGCTCGGGGTTCTCGCTGAGCAGCTTGTGGGTGATGAGCGAGCCGTCCGGGCGGCGCGCCACCACGTCGGTGAATGTGCCGCCGCGGTCTATCCAGAATTGCCAGCGAGG
>CAZFKW010000251.1:3105-6274 GCA_964519795.1 uncultured Ramlibacter sp.
TGTCCAGGTGATCAGGTTATGTATCAGTGAGTCGGGTGTCAGGGTTGCGTGTAATACGGGACAAAAATTTCGTTGGCCTCGTTGCCTGTGGATCGTACCCATTCGCGGGAAAACCGCTCCCCAAGCCGCTTGATCTCCTGCTCCAGGTCCGCAGGAATGCGCTCGACCTTCACGCCGTTGCTACGCATTTCTTCAGTGGCGCTGACTGCCACGGTCTGGCTGACGTCCCAGCCGCGGGCTTCAGCAGCGGCCGCAGCCTTGAGCACAGCCGTGCGCGCGTCCGGCCTGAGCGCATTGAAGGCCTTGCTGCTGACAAAGACGACATTCTTGGGAAACCACGCATTGATCTCATAGTAATACCGGATCGAACTCCAGACCTTGTTCTCGACGCCGGTCACGGCCGAGGTGATCATGCTGTCCATCCGGCCATCCGCCAGCGCCTTGCCGACGTCAACCATGGCCACATCCACCGGTTGGGCGCCCAGCAGTTCGGCGATCCGGACCGTGGTGGGGTTGTAGGTGCGCATGCGCTGGCCCTTGAAGTCCGCCTTGCTGCGGATCGGCTTGACCGAGTGCAGGCCCTGGGGCGGCCAGGGCACGGCGTACAGCAGCGTGAGCCCGCGCTGGCTGAAATGCCGCTCGATGCCGGGGCGCTGCAGCTTCCACATGCGGCCGGCGTCCTTGTAGGAGCCGACCACGAAGGGAATGGAGTCCGCCCCTGCAATGGGGATGTCCTTGACCAGGCTGGTCATGATGGTCTCGCCCGCTTCGACCTTGCCGTCCTGCACGGCCTGGCGGATGTCATTGAGTTTGGCCAGCGAGTTGTTCGCGTGCACCTCGATGCGCAGTGACCCGGCCGTGGCCTGCTCGACCTCCTTTGCAAACTGCGCGATGTTCTGCGTGTGGAACGACTCGGCACGGTAGCCGGTGGCAAGCTTCCATGTCACCGGGACCTGCGCTGCGGCCTGTGCCTGCACTGTGGGGGCGTGCGCCATCAATGCCGCTGCAAGCGCGGCTGCCAGCAATGACTTCATGTTGAACTCCTGGAGTGGGTGGTTCGGGGCGTGGCAGACCCTACATCTGGCGTGGCAGCCACAGCACCACGTCCGGGAAAAAGTACGTGACCATCACGGCGCCGATCATGAGGATGAAGAGCGGCAACGCCGTCCGGGCGATCCAGGTCACCTCGCGCCGCGTCAAGCCCTGCAATACAAAGAGGTTGAATCCGACGGGCGGCGTGATCTGCGCCATCTCGACCACCAGCACGATGAAGATGCCGAACCAGATGAGGTCAAATCCTGCGGCCTCCACCGTTGGCAGCAGCACGGCAATGGTCAGCACCACCATCGAGATGCCGTCCAGGAAGCAGCCCAGGATCAGGAAAAACACCACCAGCAACAGCATCAGCATGAATGGCTCAAGCTGCAGCGAGCCGATGAAGCCGGCCAGGTGCCGCGGCAGGCCGATGAAGCCCATGGCCAAGGTCAGGAATGCAGCGCCCGCCAGGATCAGGCCGATCATGCAGTACACGCGGCAGGCCGCGACCAGGCCATCCTTGAATTTGGCCCAGTCCAGCGAGCCTTCGATCTTTGCCAATAGCAGCGCGCCGGCAACACCGACCGCGGCGGCCTCCGTGGCTGTGGCAATGCCGCTGTAGATTCCACCCAGGACCAGGATGATCAGCGTCACCACCGGGATCAGGTGGCGCGACGCATGCAGCTTCTGCAGGAAGCTCATGGCTGCATCAGCGGCGGGCACCTTGTCCTTGTTGAACAACGCCCACACGATGATGTAGCCCATGAACAGCGCCGCCAGCATCAGCCCGGGTATGACGCCGGCCAGGAACAGCTTGGCGATCGACACATTCGCCGCCACGCCATAAACGATCATGATGATGGACGGCGGGATCAGCAGGCCCAGCGTGCCGGCGCCTGCCAGCGTGCCCACCGAGATGTCGTCCGGGTAGCCACGCTTCTTCAGCTCGGGCAGCGTGATCTTGCCGATGGTCGCGCAGGTCGCTGCCGATGAACCTGAGATGGCCGCAAAAATGGTGCAGCCCACCACGTTGGTATGCAGCAGCCGGCCCGGCAGCCAGTTCAGCCAGGGCGCCAGGCCCTTGAACATGTCCTGCGACAGCTTGCTGCGGAACAGGATCTCGCCCATCCACAGGAAGAGCGGCAATGCCGTCAGCGTCCAGCTGGAGGTGGAGCCCCAGATGGTCAGCATCATGCTGTCGCCCGCAGGCCGCTGGGTGAAGAGCTCCATGCCGATCAGCGCCACGGCCAGCAAGGTCATGCCGATCCACAGCCCCGACCCCAGCACCACAAACATCAGCACGATCAGTGCGACGGCAATCACGACGTCCATTCTTCTACTCCGGTGAGTTGTGGGTCACTCGACGTGCGCGGCGTCGCCGGGCCCGTCAATGAAAGCCCTGCCCTGCCAGCGGTCCACCAGCGCATGGCCGAACGCCAGCGCGAAGCCGATGCAGCCCAGCGCCATGCTGATCTGCGGAATCCACAGCGGCGATGCGTCGGCAGCGGGCGATATGTCATGGGTGGCGTACGACACCCAGACCAGCCGGACCGCATACCAGGCCATGAACAGCGCCAGTGCAAACGCCGCCCCCAGGCTCCACCACTCCAGTGCCGCGCGCAGCCTTGCCGGCACCCTTTCCAGCGCCAGCGTCACCCGGATGTGGTCGCCATGCTTGAGCGTGCAGGGCAAGGCCAGGAAAAGCGCCGCCGCAATCGCATAGCCGGCATAGGCGTCCAGGCCCGGGATGTCCCAGCCGGCCTCGCGGGCCACCACACCGAGCATCACGCTGCAGAAGGCGGCCACCATGGCCATGCAGGACAGCAGCATCAGCATCTTGTAGAAATTGAGGACGAGTCTGGCCACCGCACGCTCCTGGTTCGGGTTCAGTTCAGATCAGGGGAAACTGCGGCGGGCCGTGCCCCGGGGCCATGCAGGCCCCCACCGCGAAGGACGGCTCGAACGGCCGGGGGCTTACTTCCTGCGGAAGGCGTCCACGATGGCCTGGCCGTCCGCGCCCGCCGTCTTGAGCCATTCAGCCGTCATGGTTTCGCCAATGGCTGAAAGCTCCTTCTTCACGCTGTCCGACGGCGCGGCAATCGTCATGCCCTTGGCGGCCAGCTCCTTGATGTAC
>CAZFKW010000252.1:0-6268 GCA_964519795.1 uncultured Ramlibacter sp.
TCGACGCGGCACAGCAGTTCGTTTTCTTCGTGGGTCAGCATTCGCTTGTCTCCTGTGCCGTTGCAGCTTTTTCGGCCGCAAACGCGTAGCGCATATTTAGCCACCTAATAATGAGGAACAGGAAGGAGCTTGTCAAGCGTGTTTCCACGCGCAAGATGTAAACACCAGCGCAGGAGCACCAGGTCGACACCGTTCATCGACAACACGGCTCCCGCAACCGTCCGCGGGCCGATGCGCTCCTGGGTTGCAAGCGTGCGGTGAGTGTCACTATTGGCGCACCAGGTACACGTCGTCAATCGCGAAGATGGGCTGCTAGTATCAAATCTGCGGAACACCTTGTTCAACCAGCACGTAACGACTCATGAAAACCATCAAATACGACCTGTCTGGCGGCATTGCCACCATTACTTTTGACGAAGAAGGCTCCCCCGTCAACACCATGTGCGAGGCCTGGCAGCGTGACCTGACCGAGGTCACGGCCCAAGTGCTGAAGGACAGGGACGCCATCAAAGGCATCATCCTTGCCTCGTCCAAGAGCACTTTCTTTGCAGGTGCCGACCTCAAGGGAACGATGCGGCTGCAGGCCTCTGACGCAGGCCGCGTGTTTGCCGAAATCGAGCAGACAAAGAAGAACTTCCGCACGCTGGAGACGCTGGGCAAGCCTGTGGTGAGCTGTATCAACGGCGCAGCGCTTGGCGGCGGCTGGGAGGTGGCGCTGGTGGGCCACTACCGCGTGGCTGTGGACGACAGGAAGATCCAGCTGGGCCTGCCCGAGATCACACTCGGGCTGATCCCCGGTGCCTCCGGCATCACCAAGATGGTCCGGCTACTGGGCCTGCTGGGCGCGCAGCCTTACATCCTGGAGAGCAAGCTGTTCAACCCGCGCGAGGCGCTGGAGCTGGGTCTGGTGCATGAGCTGGTCGCCGACGCTGGCCAGCTGCGCGAGAAGGCGCTGGCCTTCATTGCCGCCAACCCGCAGTCCGTCCAGCCGTGGGACGACAAGGCTTACAAGATGCCGGGCGGCACGCCCAGTAACCCGAAGATCGCGGGCGCGCTCACAGTGGCGCCGGCCATGCTGCGCAAGACCACGCGCGGCCTCTACCCTGCCCCGGAGGCGGCACTTGCCGCAATGGCCGAGGGCGCGATGGTTGACTTTGACACGGCGCTGCGCATCGAGAGCCGGTATCTCGCCAAGCTGATCGTGAGCCCGGTGGCGAAGAACATGATCAACACGTTCTTCTTCAACATGAATGCGATCAAGTCAGGACAGTCCCGGCCGAAGGACGTTCCTCGGTACAAACCCGCCAAGGTCGGCATTCTCGGCGCCGGGATGATGGGCGCAGGCATTGCGTACTCGCAGGCCTCGCGCGGCATTGCCACGGTGCTCAAGGACGTGACCATGGACAAGGCCGGGCATGGCAAGTCCTACAGCGTCAAGCTGACGCAGCCGCGCGTTGACAAAGGCCGCATGAGCCCGCATGACCAGACGGAGCTGCTCGGGCGCATCACTGCCACCGACAAGGCTTCAGACCTGCAGGGCTGCGACCTGATCATCGAAGCCGTGTTCGAGAACCGGGACCTGAAGGCGAAAGTCACGAAGGAAGCCGAGCCCATGCTGGCGTCCGGCGGCTTCTTTGCCAGCAACACCTCGACCCTGCCCATCAGCGGCCTGGCGCAGGCCAGCGCGTCGCCGGCAAAGTTCGTCGGCATCCACTTCTTCAGTCCCGTGGACAAGATGAAGCTGGTGGAGATCATCCGCGGCAAGCAGACAGATGATGAAACTGTTGCCCGCGCGTTCGACTATGTGCAGGCGCTGGGCAAGATCCCGATCGTGGTGAACGACTCGCGCGGCTTCTACACCAGCCGGACCTTCGGCACCTTCGTGATGGAAGGTGCAGCCATGCTGGGCGAAGGCATTCCGGCATCAGTCGTGGAGAACGCCGGCATCCAGGCCGGCATGCCTGTGGGTCCGCTCGCAGTGCTGGACGAAACGGCGTTGTCGCTGAGCGTGCATGTGCTGGACCAGACGCGCGCCGACTTCCGCGCCGAGGGCAAGACCTACATTGCCACGCCGGGCGAGCTGCTGGTTGAGCGCATGGTCAAGGAGTTCGACCGCAACGGCCGCGCGGCCGAGGGCGGATTTTATGACTACCCCACGGGCGCGAAAAAGACCCTGTGGCCGGAGCTGAAGACCTTGTTTGAAAAGCCTGGCGTCACCTACGACATGCAGGAACTGGTGGACCGCCTGCTCTACCGCCAGGCCGTCGAGACGGCGCGCTGCCTGAGCGAGGGTGTCCTGACGACAGTGCATGACGCCAACATCGGTTCCATCTTCGGCATCGGCTTTCCGGCATGGACAGGTGGCGCAATGCAGTTCATCTATGGCATGGGCATCGACGCCTTCCTGCAGCGGGCGGGAGCTCGACGCCCGGGCGGCCGGGCTCGCGGTCAAGTTTGGCCAGGGCTTTCACGTCACTGACGACGTCGCCAGGGCGATCCGTTACCACACCCCCTCTTATTAATTGGGGTCAGATTCAAATTGCCAGTCGTCAAGTAATTACTTGACTTCGGCAAGTAGTTGACTGACGATGCGGGCATGGATGTTTCAGCCCACCAGGTCAAGGCCGTCCGCGCCTTCAACCGCTTCTACACCCAGCGCATCGGCGTCCTCGACCCGTACCCGGGCAGCGAATTCTCCCTGACCGAAGTTCGGGTCCTCTACGAACTGGCTCATCGCGACCAGCCGACCGCTACTGGACTGGCCCGCGACCTTGCACTGGATGGCGGCTACCTGAGCCGGATCCTGCGACGGTTTGAGGGCAAGGGATGGCTGATGCGCATGCCCTCCCCGGCCGACGCGCGCCAGAGCCTGCTGAGGCTCACAGACGCCGGCCACAAGGCGTTTGCGCCGCTCCAGCAGAAGTCGCGCGAAGAGGCATCCGCCCTGTTGGCGCCGCTGGACGAGGCGCACAGGCGCAAGGTGATTGATGCGCTGGTCACAGTCCAGCGCATGCTCGACCCCGCCGCCCCGCTTGCCTCCACGCGCACCGCCCTGTTGCGCGACCTGAAGCCCGGCGACATGGGCTGGGTGGTCCAGCAGCACGGCGAGATTTACTGGCGCGAGTACGGCTGGAACATCGAGTTCGAGGGGATGGCAGCCGGCATTGCAGCAGAACTCATCAAGAACTTCGACCCCGAGTGGGAGCGTGGCTGGATCGCCGAACTGGACAGCGAGCGCGTGGGCTCGGTATTCGTCGTGCGCAAGAGCAGGACTGTGGCGCAACTGCGCATGCTCATCCTCGCGGAACAGGCGCGCGGCCTCGGCCTGGGCGCACGCCTGACGGATGAATGCCTGGCCTTTGCGCGCGGCAAGGGCTACAGGAAGATGATCCTCTGGACCAACAGCATCCTCACAGCCGCACGCGACATTTACGCAAGACGGGGGTTCAAGCTCGTCAAGAGCGAGCCGTACCGCGGATTCGGACAGGACCTTGTCGGCGAGACCTGGGAACTCGTGCTTTGAACCGGGTCCTTGCACCACCGGCCTTTGGTTGGCCACAAGCGCGAACTGCCACAAGGCCCAATAATTGGAATCTGACCCCAATTAATTGATCCGGATATTCGCCTCATGAGCCAGCCTCCCCTGGAAGCCGCGACGCCACATTCGCGCACCGACCTGTTCATGTCGTTCAGCGTTCTGGCCCTGCAGGGCTTTGGTGGTGTACTGGCCGTGGCGCAGCGTGAGCTGGTGGAAAAAAAGCGCTGGTACACCCGCGACGAGTTCGTCGAGGACTGGGCCGTGGCGCAGATCCTGCCCGGCCCGAACGTGGTCAACCTCGCGCTGATGTTCGGCGACAGGCACTTTGGCCTCTCGGGTGCGCTTGCAGCCATTGCCGGCATGCTGTTCTTCCCGATGATGGTGGTGCTGGCGCTGGCCGCGCTCTTCAACGGCGTGTCTGACGTGCCTGCGGTCCAGGGCGCGCTGCGCGGCATGGGCGCTGTCGCAGCAGGACTGATCATCGCCACCGGCCTCAAGCTCGCCGGCGCCCTGCGCACCAACGTCATGGGCATGGCAGCAAGCTGCGCGTTCGCCCTTGCCACGTTCATTGCCATCGCCTTGCTGCGGCTACCCCTGGCCTGGGTCATCCTGGGTGTCGGCGGGCTGGCCTGCCTGTGCGCGTACCGGCGGCTCGTGCTGCAGGTGGCGCTGCTGAAAAAACAGGCTGCGCCATGACGCTTGCATTTACTGCGCAGGATTGGCTGGGCCTTTTCATCCACTTCGCATCCCTGTCCATGCTGGCAGTCGGCGGCGCCATCACGGCCGCGCCGGACATGCACCGCTCCCTGGTGACCGAGCACCACTGGCTGAGCGAACAGCAGTTCACCTCATCCATCGCCATTGCGCAGGCTGCGCCCGGGCCCAACGTGCTGTTTGTCGCGCTCATGGGCTGGCACGTGGGCCTGAACGCCGGCGGCTACTGGTTTGCCCTGCTGGGTGTGTTCATTGCCATGGCGGGCATCATGATCCCGAGCTCAACCTTCACGTTTTTTGTCTCGCGCTGGGGCCACCACAACCGTGACCGCCTGGGGGTGCGCGCCTTCAAGCAGGGCATGGCGCCCATCGTGATTGCCCTGCTGGCCGCGACCGGCTGGCTTCTCAGCGCCGCGCACGACCAGCCTGCGCGCGACTGGCCGATTTACCTTCTGACGATTGCGACGACACTCATCGTCTGGCGCACCAAGGTGCATCTTTTGTGGCTGCTGGGCGCAGGCGCCCTTCTGGGAGCATTGAAATGGGTCTGAATTTCCGTGAACTGGGCCGCTCCGGCCTGCAGGTGTCGCCGCTGTGCTTCGGTGGCAATGTGTTTGGCTGGACAGTTGATGAAGCGATGTCCTTCTCGCTGCTCGATGCGTGGGTTGATGCAGGCTTCAACTTCATCGACACGGCCGACGTCTATTCGATCTGGGCGCCGGGCCACGCGGGCGGAGAGTCTGAAAACATCATCGGCAAATGGCTCAAGGCAAGTGGAAAGCGTGACAAGGTCGTCATTGCCACCAAGGTAGGCAAGCCCATGGGCGAAGGCAGGAAGGGCCTGGCACCTTCATACATCCGCCAGGCAGTGGAAGACTCCCTGCGCCGCCTGCAGATCGACCATATCGACCTGTACCAGTCGCATGACGACGACACGGGCACGCCGCTGGCCGAAACGCTCGGCGCATTTGGCGAACTGATCAAAGCCGGCAAGGTCAGGGCCATTGGCGCGTCGAACTACACAGCGGCCCGGCTCGCCGAGGCATTGGACACCAGCGAGAAGCATGGCCTTGCACGGTACGAAAGCCTGCAACCCCTGTACAACCTGTATGACCGCGCCGTGTTTGAGGATGCGCTCGCGCCGCTGTGCCTTGAGCGCGGCGTGGGCGTCATCAATTTCTATACGCTCGCAGCTGGCTTTCTGACGGGCAAGTACCGCCGTGCCGAAGACGCCACCAAGAGCAAGCGGGGCGCTGGCACCACCAGCAAATACCTCAACGAACGCGGCCTGCGCATCCTGGCGGCGCTCGATGCAGTCTCGGCCCGAAGGAACGCGGCACCGGGGCAAATCGCCACGGCCTGGCTGATGGCACAACCGGCAGTCACTTCACCGATTGCAAGTGCCACGACCCTGGCGCAACTGGCCGACCTGGTTGCTGCTGTGCAACTGGAACTTGCTGCCGAGGACATTGCGGAACTCAACGCCGCAAGCGCCTGAGCGCCGTCGCACGGCCTTTGCCGTGGACCATGCGGCTTACCGGGCCAGCAACAGAGGCAACACCTCCGCCGCCTTGCCGCGCAGCACGACATGCGCCACATCATCAAGCTCTGTCTCATCGGTATTCAGGATGACGACTTTCGCTCCCGAGCGCCGGGCCACATGAGCCAGCCCCGCTGCGGGGTAGACAACGCCGGCGGTACCTGTGACCAGCATGAGGCCGCAAGCCCCGGCTGCCGCTTCCGCAGCCTCCAATACGCGCGCAGGCAGCATTTCGCCGAACCAGACAACGTCAGGGCGCAACATGTTCCCGCAGCCTGCACAACACGGGGGCCGGCCTGCCTGCACGTCATCGATGCGGCAACAGCTGCGTGGTGTATCGAGCCATTTGTCTTCGGAAATATTGCCATGCAGCGCCAGCACGCCATCGCTGCCCGCTCGATGGTGCAGGCCGTCCACGTTCTGCGTGATGACGGTCAGCCGGCCGGGGTGGGCGCGCTGCCAGGCTGCGATCGCCA
>CAZFKW010000253.1:0-6221 GCA_964519795.1 uncultured Ramlibacter sp.
CAAATGAACTTTGAACCATGACTGCCATATCGATGTACCCGCGCTGGATTGAAAGAATCCCTGACCGGACTGACGACGTCCTCTGGACCCCCAGGGAACTCAGGTGACGACATCCGGCAAAGACGTTCAGGGTAGGCGCGCCAAGGTGCTACCCGTTTGATTCACATCAAGTGGCCCGGCCTCAGCCGCCGCGCCGGTCAGATTGCACGCTGGTTCACACGCTTGCTCAGCTCCAGCGCACTCTCCTTGCGCTCGCTGTACCGATCCACGAGGTAGTCCGACACACCACGGGTCAGCAGGGTGAACTTCATCAGCTCTTCCATCACATCCACAACGCGGTCATAAAAGGCTGAGGGCTTCATGCGCCCTGCCTCGTCAAACTCCATGAACGCCTTGGCGACGGAGGACTGGTTGGGGATGGTGATCATGCGCATCCAGCGCCCGAGCACGCGCATCTGGTTGACGGCATTGAACGACTGCGAGCCGCCGGACACCTGCATCACGGCCAGTGTCTTGCCCTGGGTCGGGCGCACCGCGCCAACACTCAGCGGTATCCAGTCGATCTGCGACTTCATGATCCCCGTCATCGCGCCGTGTCGCTCCGGCGAGGTCCAGACCATGCCCTCGGACCATTGCGCGAGTTCGCGCAGTTCCTGGACCTTGGGGTGACTGTCGGGCGCGCCATCAGGCTGCGGCAGTCCTGCCGGGTCATAGATGCGGGTCTCGGCGCCCATCGCCGTGAGCAGCCGGGCCGCCTCCTGTGTCAGCAGGCGGCTGTACGAGCGCTCGCGCAACGAGCCATACAGCAGCAGGATGCGCGGCGGGTGACCCGGCGCTGCGCCTGACCAGAGCTGGTCTGTGGAGGGAACCTGGAACAGGTCCGGCCTGATGTTGGGCAGCGCGAGGGGATCGGTCATGTTTTCATTCAGTACTTGATAGCGAGTTCGCGCGCGGACTCCTGCAGCTTCAACTTGCCCAGGCTCTCCAGCGGCAGGCTCGACAGCAACTCCAGCCTGTGCCTGATGGCATAAAGCGTCCTGGTGAAGGCGGCCAGCTTTTCTTCGTGGGTGCCTTCGACCGCCGAAGGGTCGGCATAGCCCCAGTGCGCCGTGGCGGGCTGGCCGGGCCAATAGGGACAGACCTCCCCCGCCGCGTTGTCGCAGACCGTGATCACAAGGTCCATGTGCGGTGCATCGGGTTTACCGAACTCGTCCCAGCTCTTGCTGCGCAGCCCTTCAACGGAAATTGACGCCTTCTGCAGGACTTCCAGCGCCAGTGGATTGGGCTGCTGGTGGGGGCGCGGGCTGCTGCCGGCGGAGTACGCCTTGAAGCGGCCTCGGCCAATGTGGTTGAGTATGGCTTCCGCCAGCACGCTGCGGGCCGAGTTGTGGGTGCACAGGAACAGGACGTGAATCGGTTTTTCAGTCATTGCTTTCTCCTGGTGGGGGACGACGGGAAGGCGTTCAGCAGTCGACGCAAGCGGGCGCTGCGACAGCGGCGCAAGGCTCGCCCTGGCAGCAGTGCTCGGTCAGGTAACCAAGCAGCACAGTCATCTGGTTGAAGTCTGCGCGGTAGATCAGGTTGCGTCCGCGCGGCTCGGCTGTCACAAGTCCGGCATGAGCCAGCTCCTTCAGGTGGAACGACAGCGCGCTGGGGGCAATGCCCAGGCTCGCCGCAATGTCGCCGGGCGTCAGTCCGTCCGGGCCGGCAACCACCAGGGCACGAAACGCCCGCAATCGCTGCGGCTGCGCGAGCGCTGCGAGGGAACGGACGACTGCGGCTTCATCAGGGGTTGGCGTTTCCATCGTTCAATAATACTTGAATTATCAAATCAAGCAAGCTCATCGAGCAACCTCACTTCTGCCGAGTCGCGCGGAACAACTCAGTGCGTCCTGCTCATCTTCACAACAAGGTGTGCCTCGTAGCGGTCCCAGTTCATCGGGATGACGAAGGGTGCGCTGTCGCCTCCGGCTGCCGCTGGCCCGGCCCGCTGGGTGAGTACCCTGGGCGGGGAGATGTCCATGTTCTCGCCAAAATGGCGCCGGGCGTAACCCGACATCTGGTTGGCAATCTCACCCACGATGTCCCGGTGGCTCGCCTCGGAGTAGTCGCTCTCGCCCATGAGCAGCAGGACATGGGAGAGCAGGCCGCGCGGCGCTGAAAATGCGACGCTTCCCTTGAAGCTGCCTTCCAGCTCAATCAGCCCCTGGTAGTCGTTCCACACGACGTTGTCGGGCGACTCCAGCAAATAGGCTGTGCGCACCGTGGCCCTGGTGCGCGTGGTCTGCTCGAAAAACGTCATCGCCGCATCAGAGAAGACACGGATGTCTTCTGCCTTGAGCCGCTTGCTTCCCGTGGCCCCGGTGCTCATGACATCAACTCGTGCAGAGATTCAACCAGCTGCTCGTCGGAGAACGGCTTGAGCAGGAACCCGTGGGCGCCCCGGGTCAGGGCCTTGAGGGCAGTTGCCCGGTCACTCAGGGCCGATACCACCAGTATCCTGGCGTCGGGCACCACACCACGCAGGGCCTGCAGGCAGGCGGGGCCATCCATGCGGGGCATGGTCAGGTCCATGGTGACATACGAAGGCTTGTGGACCTGCGCCTGCTGCACGGCCTGCACGCCGTCGCCGGCCAGTGCCACCACATTGACGCCATTGAGGCGCGGGTCGGCCGCCAGCCTGGCGATCCGGTTGCGGAAGATCATCGAGTCATCAACCACCATCAGGCTGCGCTTCATGCTGCCACCGCGAACTTGAGGACAAAGCGGGTATAGCTTTGGGGTTGCGTCATGACGCGCAGTTTGGCACCGGCCTTCTCGGCGATCTGCCGCACCAGCGCGAGCCCCACGCCACGGCCGGCGTGCTCGGTCACCTCGGTGGCTGTCGAGAAGCTAGGGTCAAAGATGAAGCCCAGCATCTGGGAGTCGGTCATCTTTGCAGTGTCGGCACGCAACTGCGACACCCGCTGACGGACCTGCGGGACTGCGATGCCGCGGCCATCGTCACTGACCGTCACCTCGATCTCGCCGTCGAACCCGCGCCCGATCTCGAGGCGCACCTCACCGGCTTCGGGCTTGCCCAGGCTGGCCCGCTCCCCCGGCTCCTCGATGCCGTGGACCACTGCATTGCGGATCAGCTGCGGCAGCGCTTCGCGCAGCACCTGCGCCACCTCGCGAGGCACAGGGTCAACATTGATGTGCGCGGTCAGCCTGACCTGCTTGTTGAGCGACTTCGCCACCCGCTCAGCAAGTGAGCGCAGGTTGCTGATCATGGCCTCCAGGACCTGTGGGCCATCCTGCGGCACAACCGAGCCCTTGCCAACACGGTCAAACACGCGGTGGAGCCGCTCGACCTGTTCATGCACCCGCGACAGCTCCAGCACCACCGGAATGAGGTCTTCGCCGGCGAGGTCCGGGCGCTTGAGCAGCGGCGCGAGCACATCTTCCATCAGGTGCGCCTGCCGCGACACGGCTGTCAGGCTCAGCGCCGCGCTTTCCCCCTTGATGCTGTGCACCAGCCTGGCCGCTTCCTGGACCAGCTCGCGATAGGCCTGCGGCTTTCGCCCCACTTCACGCATGGCCTGGTTGAGATCGGCCAGGCGCGAACGTGCGCCCACCAGGAAATCCTGCAGCAGCACGGGCTCGTGTTCAAGCACGCGGATCAGGTCTTCAACGTCACTGCGTGCTGATTCATGGGTAGCTGCCAGCTCACGCTCCAGCAGGACCTTCTGCGTCACATCGAAGACGGTGACAAGAAGCTCCTTGACGGCATTGCCCTCACGCACCTGCGTCATCTGGAAGGTTAGGAAGCGGCGCGCTGCAGCCCCCCCAGCGACCTGTATCTCGACTTCACGCAACGGATCAAGCTGGGTCAGCAGCGCCGGCTTGACCTTTGGATCAAACATCAGGTCCACAAAGCTGCGGGCCTCTTCAGCGCGTTCGGGCGACAGGACCTGGTCCAGCAGGGCCCGGAAGTCCTGGCCGGGCTGCAGCTTCCTCATGAACAGCTTGTGCACCGAGGCGGAGAACTGCGAACCGAGGGTGCCGTCGGCACGAACCAGCAGGAGGCCTTCCGTGACGGTATTGAGGATGTCGTCTGTTTCACGGCGTGCGGACTCGGCCACCTGGTCGCTGGCGTTCAGGCGGCGCAGGAACTTGAAGACGATGTAGACGAAGTTGAGCAGCGCCAGCAGGATGGCGATGACCTGGATCTGCCGCATGCGGCTCGTCTTGGTACCGGCGGCCGACTGGATGCTCTGCGCCAGGTCGTCGCACAGGTTCATCAGCCGGATGTTGCGCGCAACTGCCTTGTTGACGGCAATCTCGATGTCTTCGAGCACCGGCTCGGCGGGCGTGATGACCGGCAGGATGGCCTCGCTCAGGGGCCCCCATTCCCTTTCAAGCCGGGCCAGGGGGTCGCGCAGCTGCGCCGGGTCCAGGCCGAAAATCCTGAACTCGAAGTCATCGCCGAGCGACCCGGTGATCTGGCGGGACGCCCGGACAAAGCCGGCATGGCCCTGGTTCAGCTGCGCCATGCTGGTCTGGATGGGTAACTCGCCCTTCTTCTCGACCTGCAACGTCAGCAAGGCCTTGGTCATCTGCTGCGTGAACATGCGCAGCTCGCCTGCATTGTTGATGCGGCTGGCATCGCGCTCCAGCTGTATCGAGGCAAAGAAGTTGAACATCAGGATGCCGAGGTCCAGCACGATGAAGAGAAGGATGGCGAACAGCAGGTCGCGGTACTTCCCAAGCCCAAGCGTTTTTTTCATAGGAGCGTTCCCCGCGAATGCTATGCTGATCCGTCACATTCAAACAAAGCAATGCAAAACGGAATCCGCCTCGCCGCTGTGGACCTCGGCTCCAACAGCTTTCGTCTCGAAATAGGCCGCCTCGACCTCGGCCAGATCCACCGCACTGAATACCTGAAAGAAACCGTCCGCCAGGGCAATGGCCTGGACGAAGACCGCAACCTCACGGCTGAGGCCATGCAGCGCGGCTGGGACTGCCTGGCCCGCTTTGGCGAGCGTCTCGCAGGCTTTCGCAAATACCAGGTACGCGCTGTCGCTACCCAGACGCTTCGCGAAGCCCGCAACCGCGACGAGTTCCTCCAACGCGCCCATCAGGTCCTGGGGTTCCCCATCGACGTCATTCCCGGCCGGGAGGAAGCCCGCCTGATCTACCAGGGCGTTGCCCATATGCTGCCGCAGTCGGAGGAGCGCCGCCTTGTGGTGGACATTGGCGGGCGTTCGACCGAGCTCATCCTTGGCAAGGCCTACGAGGCATCGGTCATGGAGTCCTTCCGGGTCGGCAGCGTGGCCTGGTCCATGAAGTACTTTCCCGACGGGCAGTTCACCGCTGCGGCATTCCGCAAGGCCGAGGTGGCGGCCGAGGCCGTACTCGACGAGGCGCTGAACGCCTACCCGCCCAGCTCATGGGACGTTGCCTACGGATCGTCCGGCACAGTGGGCGCCGTAGGCGACGTGCTGGCCGCTGCGGGGTTCGCGCCCGGCATGGTGACGCGTGAAGGCCTGGACTGGCTTGTGGACCGCCTGCTCAAGGCCCAGAGCGCCGACCGGCTAAAGCTTGAAGGCATGAAGGATGACCGGCGCGCCGTCATCGGCGGTGGCGTGAGCGTGTTGCGCGCCGTATTCGACCTGCTGGGCATCGACCAGATGCAGACAGCGGCCGGCGCTTTGCGGCATGGCGTGCTCTACGACCTGCTGGACCGTGAACAGGACAAGACTGACCATCGCTCCAGAACGGTGCAGCGCCTGTCGGTCAAGTTTGATGTTGACACTGCACAAGCCCAGCGGGTTGCCAGGGTTGCGGCGCAACTCTTCGGCCAGTTGCCGGTGATTGACACGCCTGACGAGCCAGACCGCCATCTGCGCAAGCTCGACTGGGCCGCCCGCCTCCACGAAATTGGCAGCCACATCTCGCACAGCGACTATCACAAGCATGGTGCCTACATCCTGGACAACGCCGATGCGCCCGGCTTCGCGCTGCCACAGGCTGAGCCTGCTGGTGCTGGGCCACCGCGGCAAACTGCGCAAGCTGGAGGCGGACTTTTCCGACCCGGTGTTCGTGCGGCAACTCTTTGTCCTGCGGCTGGCAGTGATCCTGTGCCATGCCCGGCGCGACCCGGACCTCAAGGGCATGCAACTGGCCTGCAACAGCGCTGATGCCCTGCATTTCAGCCTGTCCTGCCGGCCCGGCTGGGC
>CAZFKW010000254.1:0-6203 GCA_964519795.1 uncultured Ramlibacter sp.
GGCCATGCTGGATGTGGACCCGCAGGGTTTTGACATCATGGACCGCAAGCTGCTGGAGGCGGTGATCCACCGCTTTGACGGAGGGCCTGTCGGGCTGGACAACATTGCAGCGAGCATCGGCGAGGAGCGCGACACGATTGAAGACGTGATCGAGCCCTATTTGATCCAGCAGGGCTACCTGCAACGCACGCCGCGCGGCCGTATCGCCACACTGGCGGCCTACCGTCACCTGGGCGTGGCGGCGCCGGCCGGCCGGGGTGACGGTGCGGGCGACCTGTTCGCGGCCTGACACTGGAACCTGTTGCGGCGGCATCCAGCGACGGCGCCAACCCATGAGTTCAGCATTCGGCCACCCCACCGAGCCTGCTGCCCTGCCGGCGCAGGAGTTTCGCGCGACGTGGAAGAGCAGCCTGGGCTTTTCCGCAGGCCTGCTATGGGTGGTTGCAGCACTTCCGTTGGCGGGGGCCGTGGCGCTGGGCGGCGGAGCGGGGGCGCTGCTCGGCATTATTTCCGCCCTGCTTGCCTGGCTGACCTGGTGGGTCAGCCGGCCGCTGCGTGGCAGCAAGGCGGTCATACGGTTCGGCCCGGAGGGCATCAGCGGCAACTGCCCTGGCGCCTTCAACATACCGTGGCAGCAGGTGGCGGATGTTCGCGCACTGACGGTGCAGGGCCATGCGCAGATTGTCATCCGCAGGCTGCCGCAGCCGGGCGAGGCGGTCAAGCGGTCGTGGTTTGGCGGCGCGGGCCGGCAGGACAAGCATGTTGCGCTCTCCGGGCTGGATGCGAAGCTGCATCCCGAGGTGGTGGCGGCGGCGTACCGGCAGTTTGAAAGCTACGGCGGGACGCGGGCCGTGCAGGCAGCCAGCGAGCTGGAGGCCGAGGTCAAGGCGGATACCGCGTTCGATGAGCGGCTGGTTGCCCTGACGCCGCGCGTCTGGGCCATGCCGGCCGTGATGCTGTTGTGTGTGGCGGTATGGGTCGCCAACGTTGTGTCGGGCATGAGCATGATGCAGCCGCCGGCAGACGAGCTGTTCCGCTGGGGCGCCAATTCGGCATCGGCCGTGCTGGCGGGCCAGTGGTGGCGCATGGTCACTGCCATGTTCCTGCACGGGGGCGGGCTCCACGTGGCGCTCAACATGTATGCGCTGTGGGAGGCGGGGCTGATGGTCACGCGCCTGTTCGGCAACCGCGGCTTCCTGGTGGTGTACTTTGGCGCAGGCTTGGTGGGCAACGCGCTGAGCCTGCATTTCTCGGGGCAGACAGGCGTGTCGGTGGGCGCATCAGGCGCGGTGTTTGGTGTGGCCGGGGCACTGCTGGCGGCGGTCATCCAGCATCGTGGCAAGTTCCCGATGGGCCGGTCGAAGCAGATGCTGATGAGCCTGGGTCTGTTCATTTTCTATTCGCTGGCGTACGGCTTCTCGCGCCAGGGCATCGACAATGCCGCCCACGTGGGTGGCCTGCTGGCGGGGCTGGTGGCCGGCTGGTTGCTGGTGGAGAAGATTGATGACAGCGTCACGCCCGCACGAAGGCAGGTGATGATGGCGGCCGCAGCCTTGCTCTGCGGCGCCGCCACGGTGGCGCTGGTGATGTTCGCGCCGCCTGCCAAGCGGGATGTGGCGGTTTACTTTTCAGATCTCAAGAGCTGGAATGCGCTGCAAAAGGAGTTGACCGTTGCCATGCAGGCCGTGCGGGCCGATGTAGACCAGAACAAGGCCGGCAAGCTCGACGATGCGGCGCTGGCCTCGCGCTTCGGCACCGTCCATGCGCCGCAACTGCGCCGCATCGCATCAGGCTTCGACAGTCTGCGCCTGCCTGCTGAAGAACTCACCGGCAAATACGCAGTGGCGCAGGGACGTTATGCCGGCGCTGCGGCCGCGCTGATGGAGGCCGATGCGCAGCGTGTGCAAGCGCCGTCGCCCGAAATTTCGGAGAAGGTGCAGCGGCTGGCGGCGGAGGTCAGGGAGGCCAATGCGGCGATTGTTGCGCTCGATGCCCAGATGGATGAGAAGAAGTAGCGGGTGTTGCGCTGGGAAAGTTGGCGAGCGTTTCGCGCGAAGACCTCGCGGCAAATCCGCGTGCGGGTACGCTGGGGCGCTTCTGGCAACGCGGCCTCCGCTACGCTACGGCTTCCCTGCGAGGCATGATCTTGCGTCTGTGCCGCAGAACTCGCTGCGCGGGCTGTGCCCGCTACGCTCAGACAACTGCGGCAAGCATGAGCACGAAGCGCGCTGTGCGCGCCAGCCGCAAGATCACACCTCGCAGGCGCATTGCCTTGACGAAGCGCCCCAGCGTACCCGCACGCGGATTTGCAGAGAGGTAGTGGCATTCGAACGTTGCACACACCGCTCACCGCGAGATGGATGTTGTCTCACGCCAGAGAGGAAGTCCTCCGTGGCTTACCAACCGTGCTGCCCACAGCCTTGCGTGCAACGCAGGAGAGAAGCACGCCGCGACGCCAAATCCTCAAGCTCTTTCCCGTCGCACGTTGCAGGCAATCAGGATCTGCGCAACGTAATAGGTAGACAGCACCCAGAACTGCGCCATAGGCACCGGCATGGCAAAGCGGTTGGTGGCCAGGATCGAATCGCTGAGCATGAAAAAGCATGCACCTGCGGCCACCAGCACCGAGGACTTTTCACGCAGCACCACTGCGCGTCCAATGGCCTGTGCCGCCATCAGCGCTATCACCACTACATAGGCCGCTACCGCAAGCTTGAGCACCGGGTTGAGCCCGCTCCACAAAAAGGCATACATCAATGCGCCGATGCCCAGTGTGGCCAGCAAAGCCCGCCGCGCCGGAAACCAGGCCACGCCCTGGCGGAACAGGGCAATGTAGAACAGGTGCGCCACCAGAAATGCGACCAGCCCCGGGATGAACAGGCCCGGCAGCATCAGCAGCACATCGCCTGCCATGGAGGCGGCAAGCCCCGCCATGAGCAGCATGTGGAATCGGGTAACCCGGCCCGCTTCGCGCGCCTTCAGACCCACACAGGCAATCGCCAGCACCATGGTCAGCGGCTTGAAGACAAAGTGGAGGTCTGTCAGCCCGGTGGCACTGCTCACGGTAGAAAGGGCCGCCGCTTCAACCAGAAAAACCTCCATCATCCCCAGCCGTCCTTGAAGGACCGCACCTACCGCCCACAGCCCCGCAGTGAGCGCCGCGAGCCACATGGCCGCCTGTGCCGTGGGCATGCCTTCCGCGAACCAGAGGAATACCGCCACGCATTGCAGCAGCACCGCGAACTGCACCGCGGCAAACCACAGCACCGCGCGGCTTGCCGGTGGGTGGTAGCGCTCGACTTTCGCAATATCGAAAGCAGGCTTGGGAAAGCGCGCCGCCACATCCGCCGGTCGCCAGCCCGGCGGCTTGACCCAGACGCGCAGCTTGTCGGCCCAGCTCCGTGCATGCCATGAATCCTTGAGCAAGGACCAGTACACCTCGGCATTGGCCCAGAGTGGGTCCCAGCTGTTGAGCTGCCCGCGTGTGCCATAGACGCACTTTTCGTCTTCCTCCTTGAAGCTGCCGAACATGCGGTCCCAGATGACCAGGATGCCACCGTAGTTGCGGTCCAGGTAGCGGTCGTTCACGGCATGGTGCACGCGGTGGTTGGACGGCGAGCAGAACCAGCGGTCGAACCAGCCAAGCCTGGGCACATGCTCGGTATGCACCCAGAACTGGTAGAGCAGGTCCACCAGCGCCACGATGCCGAACAGCAGCGGCGGCACGCCCGCCAGCGCCATCGGCACATAGAAAACCCAGCCCAGCAAGGCGCCGCTGGAGGTCTGCCGCAATGCGGTGGACAGGTTGTAGTCCTGGCTCTGGTGGTGCACCACATGGGCGGCCCACAGAACCGCCGACTCATGTCCCAGGCGGTGCAGCCAGTAATAGCAGAAGAGCAACGCCAGGATCCAGCCGTACCAGGTGTTCCAGAACGCCGCTGCAGCTTCGAGCGGTACCAGCGACACGTGGGTGTAGATGGCGGTGTATATGCCAATGCGCAGCAGCCGCGTGAACACGGCAGTGACCTGGCTCAGCATGCCAAGGCTGATGCTGCTCACGGCGTCGTTGAGCCGGTAGGTGTTGCGCTTCTTCACATAACCCCAGGCGAACTCGATGGCGATGAGCAGGAAGAACACCGGAGTGGCCAGGACGATGATCTGACTTTGGGTCATGGCGCCATTGTCTGCGTTGCATCACAAGGCTTGCGTTGGCGTCAACCCTGAGGCCCGCCGCTTTAGAGCAGGCACACCACATCCTGCCGCTTCGCACCGGGCGGCCAGTCGATGGCGCTGACTTGCCGGATGTCCCAGTTGAATTCGTCGCTGACGCGCTGCTGCAGCATGGCCGTGACGCCTGCTTTGCGTGATTCGCCCAGCTGGCCATCCAGCACTATTTCCACCAGGATGGTGTCGCGCGTTTGCTGAACCAGCCGGAACTCGCGCACCGGTGCCACGTCGAGCCAGTCGCTTGCGCCCAGCCGCACAAACTTCGACTGGCCGGAGGGCGTGCGCAGCAATGCGCGCTTGCGGCCGAGGAGGTTGAAGAGGGTGGGCACCTGTGCGCCGCAGCGGCATCGGGGCGACAGGCTGGCCACATCGCCAAGGTCGTAGCGGATGGCGGGGCTCGCCCAGTGGTGCAGGCCGGTGACGAGCACGCGGCCTGTCTGCCCGTCGGCGCAGGGCTGCCCCACGTTGTCCACCACCTCGACGATGGCGTTGGACACACACACGTGGTAGCCAGGGTCGTCGCTGGTGTCGTGCGGGCATTGCAGGGCAATGGGGCCGATTTCCTCGCACGAGTAGCGGTCGCGGATGCTGGCGCCGAGGATGCGCCTGGCGCGCTCGCGCAGCGCGGGCTCGACGGCGGCGCCGAAGGTCATGACCTGTTGCAGGCCCGCGGCCGGCTGGATACCCGCTTCATAAGCCTCAAGAGCACGGTCGGGTTGGTGGCCAGGTACACGGGTGCGAGCCTTGCCAGCCACAGTGCGTGTTCCTCCATGCTGAAGTCCACATTGCGCCGGGTGTAGAGGTGGCTGTCGCCGAGCCACGGGTTGCCCCGGGCAAACACATGCTCATGCCCCGGGTGCGGATCGGTGCGCGAGCCGAGCGCCGCACGCTTGAGCATCTGGTTGCGGCCATGGCGTTGCGCGTCGGCCATGTAGTGGTGGCGCACCAGGCGCAGCGAGAACTGCGAAACGTGAAACGAGGCCGGCTGGCCCGTGGAGCCCGAGGTGGAGTGCGGCGTCACGCTGCCATGCTCGCGCGGAACGGGCAGCGGGCCGCCGGTTTCGGCGAACTCGCGGAACCTTGTGCGCTCCATGATGGGCAAGGCGTGCATGACGCCTGCATCCAGCGCGGTGCCGTCCACCGCTGTCAGCCACTCGCGCCACAGCGGCGACACCTGCTGCGCAAACAGCACCAGCCGCCGCAGCAGCCGGGTCTGGAAATCAAGCTGCAGCTCTCGCGGCGCCTGTTCCAGCGAGCAGATCATGGCCACATCGGCGATGCGCTGTACATCGGCGGCAGGCGCCTGGCGCGGCCATTGCCACAGCGGCGAGGCTTCCAGCGGCGGCGCTTCGCCGAACAACGGAGGGGAAGGCGGCTGCGTCATATGAGGCTCACCACGTCCTGCCGCTTGGCACCGGGCGTCCAGTCGATGGCGTCCACCTGGCGGATGTCATAGTCAAACCCGTCATGCACCTGCCTTCGCAGCATGGCCACAAGCGCGGCATGTTCACCAGCTGCCAGCGCCCGGTCCAGTACCAGCTCGACCCGCATGGCCTGCGCGGCAAGCTGCGTGACGCGGAACTCGCGTACCGGCGCGATCTTGAGGAAATCCTTGGCGACGATCTTCAGGAAGATGCGCTCGCCCGACGGCAGCTTGACCAGGAAGCGCTTGCGGCCCAGCAGGTTGAACAGCACCGGAACCTGCGCCCCGCAGGTGCATTGCGGCGCCATGGAGGCGATGTCGCCCAGGTCGTAGCGAATGGCGGGGCTGGCCCAGTGATGCAGGCCTGTCACGATGACGCGGCCGGGCTGCCCTGCCACAACTGCATGACCCGCGTCGTCAACGATGTCAACAATGTTGTTTCCAACGCAGACGTGGTAGCGGGTCTCGTCATGCGGGCATTGCAGGGCGATGGTGCCCACTTCCTCGCAGGTGTAGCGGTCGCGGATGGAAGCGCCGAGCACACGCTGCGTTT
>CAZFKW010000255.1:0-2841 GCA_964519795.1 uncultured Ramlibacter sp.
CGGTAGAAGCGCTCGATGTCGTTGCCCTTGAAGGTGCTGCCGTCGCCCCAGATGTTGACGTCGTCATCCTTCATGGCAGACACCAGCATCGTGCCGGTGACGGCGCGGCCCAGCGGCGTGGTGTTGAAGTAGGTGACACCTGCGGTGGTGATGTGGAAGGCGCCCGACTGCAGGGCGGCAATGCCTTCGGCGGCCAGCTGGCTGCGGCAGTCGACGAGCCGGGCCTTTTCGGCGCCGTATTCCATGGCCTTGCGCGGGATCTCGTCGTAGTCCGGCTCGTCGGGCTGGCCCAGGTTGGCGGTGTAGGCATAGGGCACCGCGCCCTTGAGCTTCATCCAGTGGAGGGCGGCGCTGGTGTCGAGGCCGCCTGAAAAGGCGATGCCGACTTTCTGGCCGGTGGGGAGGTTTTGCAGGATGGTGGCCATGGCTTGTTGTTGTCCGTTGTTGATCCGTGGTTTAGCCGAAATGGCAGATGTAGTGGTAGGCCTCGCCGACGCGTATCTCGAACTTCGAGTTGCCCGGCACACTGAACCGCTCGCCGGCAGAAGACTTGACCCAGGCATCGGAGCCGGCGAGCTTGTACTCGCATGACCCGGCCACGCATTCCATGATTTCAGGCGCGCCGGTATTGAAGGCGAGGGTGGCGGGCAGGATCACACCCACGGATTTCTTTGTGCCGTCCGGGAAGGTGATGCCGTGGCTCACGCATTTGCCGTCAAAGTAAACATTGGCCCTGGTCGTGACGGCCACGCCGTCAATGGTGTCGGTGGTCATTGATTTAGCCCTGCAAGGGGTCAGGAGGTTGGTTGGGGTAAACCATCAATTTTAGGTGACACGGCTGCACAGGGCTGGCGCGGCCCGTGAATCCAATTCCCTGCGCTTTGCGTAGTGACCTGCAAGCCCTGACAATCCCGCCATGGCCACAGAACCCCAAGACCTCCACATGATTGCCCTGATCGAGCGGATTGCTGCACAGAACAGCGGCTCCGAGCAAGCGCTCAGGGAGCTGTACGACCTGACGTCAGCCAAGCTCTTTGGCGTGGCCCTGCGCGTGGCCGGCCGGCGCGACTGGGCCGAGGATGCGCTGCAGGAGGCCTACCTGAACATCTGGCGCATCGCCGGCGACTACAGGACCGCCCTGAGCCCGCCCATGGCCTGGATGGGCGTGATCGTGCGCAGCCGGGCGCTGGATTTCCTGCGCAAGCGCAGCGCCGGCCGCGCCGACGCCGCGCAGGAGCTTGACGACTTCATCAACGACACCGTGGCCGGTGACAGCCCCGACCCCATGGACACCACGCAGGCGAGCCAGCAGGCCTGGGCGCTGCACGAGTGCCTGCGCAAGCTGGACGACAGGCAGCGCGAGGTTGTGAGCCTGGCCTACATGCGCGATCTCAGCCACGGCGAACTGGCCGAACAGCTGAAGCTGCCGCTGGGTACCGTGAAAACCTGGATCCGGCGCGGGCTGGAACAGTTGCGCGGCTGCATGGCGCGGTTTGCCTGAGCGCTGCCGGAGCACATCATGAACCTCCTGAACAACCCCGCCCTCCTGGACCAGCTGGCAGCCAGCCATGCACTGGGCACGCTGCGCGGCGGCGCCCGGCGGCGATTTGAGTCGCTGGCACGTGAAAGCGCCACGGTGCGGGCCGCCGCCCTGATCTGGCAGGAGCGGCTGGCTTCGGTTACCGAGTTGCAGCCTTCACTTGTGCCCAGCCCGAATGTCTGGAAGCGCATCGAGAACCTGCTGGCCGCACAGAAGCAGGCGGCCATGTTTGTCCCGGTGCCTGAAGAAGACCTGCCGCTGGTCAGGCAGCTTCAACGGGCGCTCGGCCGGTGGCGCGGTGCCGCACTGGCTGGTGGCGTGGCCAGCGTGATGGCGGTGCTGGTGGCGGTGAATTTCAGCCGTGTTGTCGACGCGCGGGAGGAGCAGCTGGCCCAGGTCAGACAGCAGGGCGTCGAGCTGGCGCAGCAGAAGGCAGCGCTTGAAGCGCAGCTCCAGGCAGCGCCTGTCATTGAATACGTGGCCGTGCTGGCTGACGACAAGTCCGCTCCGTCCATGCTGGTGACGTTCGACCCGAAGAAGCAGCGGCTCGTGCTCAAGCGCGTGGGCGGCTACCAGGAAGCCGCAGACAAGTCGCTGCAGCTGTGGGCCCTGCCGCCCACCGGCGGCCCGAAGTCGCTTGGCGTGCTGGGGGGCGAGCAGGTGATCCGCCTGACGGCTGCCGAAGGCGAAGTGCGTGAGGTGCCGACGCTTGCCATCAGCCTGGAGCCCAAGGGCGGCGTGCCTGCGGGCAGCGGACCGACCGGGCCTGTGTTGTTCAAGGGTGCGCTTTTGCAGACCACGCTTTGAGCAGCAAAAAAAGCCGGCATTGCCGGCTTTTTTTTGGTGGTGGGGAGACTGGGCCTTTCAGCGCCAGTGCCCGCGATGGCGGTGCCCGCCGCTGCGGTGTACATAACCCAGGTTCAGCGAGATGCCGACCGGCGGGTGATACGACGGCCGATACACCGGTGTGCCATACACCACGGCGGGTTGAATGTACGGCTGCACCCAGGTCGTCTGCACGATGGGCTGCACGTAGGCCGATGACACGACAGTGGCAGGCTCTGAAGGTGTGTACTGCGATCGCGGCGCAGGGTAGGGTGCAGGGTAGGGCGCCATGGGGGGCGGCGCGCTGCCGCCGACCGGCGTGACCTGCAGGCGCACATAGGGGCCAGGATCCTGCGGCATCTGAACGGTGTACTGCTTGCCGGCGTATTCGTAGGTCACGTTGTAGGAGACGATGCGGTTCTCGTAGTACGTCTGGGTGGAGCACTGCTGGACGTTCTCGATCTGGGTGCCACGGT
>CAZFKW010000255.1:2851-6190 GCA_964519795.1 uncultured Ramlibacter sp.
AATGCTGTTGCCCAGCAGCGCGCCGCCGACCAGGCCCAGCGCGGTTGCCGCTGCACGGCCGCTGCCGTTGCCGATGCCGTTACCCAGAGCGCCACCTGCAATGGCGCCCATGATGGCGCCAGCGCCCGACGGGCCTGAAGGTGTGGCCACCTGGGCCGTGTTGCAGACCTGGCGCGGCACACCCACCTGCTGCATGACGGGTGTGGTGGAGAGCACGCGGCCGAGTTCTTCGGCCTGGGCTGCTGTAGCAAATGTGCCCAGAGACACAAGGGCGGCTGAAAACAGGACTGTCTTTTTCATGAAGTTACCCGAAGGTAGTGAAGCCATGCCCAAATTTTAGGCAATCGGCCACTTGTTTCCAAGTGAATCAAGGTGAAGATGGGTAAAGCCGGTGTAAAAAATGGCGTTTCTGCGGCTTTTCCTTTATTGGAGACCTTGCCAGGCTGCGGCATCAAAGCCGACGGTGATGCGGCCCTGCGGCCACTGAACCACCGGTCGCTTGATCACGCTTGCATGTTCGAGCATCAGCGCGCGTGCGCTGGCAGCGTCTTTCACACCCGCCTGCACCGTCGGGTCAATCTTGCGCCAGGTGTTGCCCTGCCGGTTGACGAGCTTCTGCCAGCCCACGGCGTTGATCCAGGTGTCGAGTTCCAGTGCCGGCACGCCCTGCTTCTTGAAGTCGTGGAAGCTGTAGTCAATGCCCTGGGCAGTCAGCCAGGCGCGTGCCTTCCTGACCGTGTCACAGTTGGGTATGCCGTAGAGGATGGGGTTCAAGGTGCTCATGGGTGAATCATGCCGCAAATGGGGCTGAACCTGCAGCGCCCGTGTGCCCCGCCCCGCTGGGCGACAATCGGCTTCCTTATGAAAACCCTTCAGGACTGGCTGGCGCATTGCGAGCAGCTGCACCCCACAAGCATCGATATGGGGCTGGACCGCGTCAAGGCCGTGGCCGACCGCATGTCCATCCGTTTTGACTGTCCGGTGATCACCGTGGCCGGCACCAATGGCAAGGGCTCGACCTGCGCCATGCTGGAGGCCATTGCGCTGCAGGCCGGCTATCGCACAGGGGTGTACACATCCCCGCATCTGGTACGTTTCGAGGAGCGCTGCCGCATTCATGGCGAAAGCGCCTCGGCTGGCGAGCTGGCGGCGCATTTCGCGCGGGTGGAGTCGGCGCGGGAAGACGTGTCGCTGACGTACTTCGAGTTTTCAACGCTGGCCATCCTGAGCCTGATGGCCGGGGCCGGGCTGGATGTCGCCATCCTGGAGGTGGGGCTGGGCGGCCGGCTGGACGCCGTGAACATCATCGACACCGACTGCGCGGTCATCACCAGCATTGCGCTGGATCACATGGAGTTCCTGGGCAACGACCGCGAGAGCATTGGCTACGAGAAGGCCGGCATCATGCGCACCGGCAGGCCCGTGATCGTGAGCGACCCGGTGCCGCCGCAAAGCGTGCTGGACCGGGCCCGGGAGGTGGATGCCGACATCTGGCGCTTTGGCGTGGACTTCAATTTCTCGGGCGACAAGCTGCAGTGGGGCTGGGCCGGGCGCGGCCGGCGTTTTGCGGGCATGGCTTATCCGGCCTTGCGCGGCGCCAACCAGCTTGTCAATGCCTCTGGCGTTCTTGCGGCGTTGACGGCGCTGCGTGAGCGCATTCCGGTGACGGCACAGGCCGTGCGCAATGGCCTGGCGATGGTCGAGCTGCCCGGCCGGTTCCAGATCGTGCCGGGCCAGCCTTCGCTGGTGCTGGACGTGGCGCACAACCCGCATTCGGTGGCGGCACTGGCCGAGAACCTCGACGTGTTCGGCGCCATGGCCGACAAGGACCTGCAGGCCATGTTCGCGCGCATCGGGCCGCTGGTGGACCGCTGGTACTTCACTGACCTGCCGCTGCCACGCGCTGAATCCGCGCAGCGGCTGCTGGAGAAATGGCGCGCAGGCAACACCCGCAAGGACGCGTCCGGCGCGGCCTATGCCGACCCCATGGCCGCGCTCCAGGCAGCCATCGCCGCAGCAGACCCCGCTGATAGAATCGTCGTCTTCGGGTCGTTCTACACGGTGGGGGGCGTCCTGAAGGACGGAGTGCCCCGCCTTCATGCCCAACACCTGAGCCAACCAGCGCCTGACAGCCCCTGAATCACATGGCTTTATTCAAGAAACGCAAAGGTGATGACGACCGGGTCGCAGCTGCAACCCAGCCCGAGAGCGTCGAGGTGATGCGCAGGCGCGCCAAGCACCGCCTGATCGGGGCCGGTGTCCTGGTGCTGATTGCCGTAGTCGGCTTCCCACTCCTGTTCGACACCCAGCCCCGGCCGATTGCTGTGGACATCCCGATTGTCATTCCCGACCGCGGCAAGGTCCAGCCGCTGGTGATTCCCCCGCCGCCGGTTGCAGCCGTGACGCAGGCGCCCGCAGCTTCCAGCCCTGCTCCAGCGGCCGGATCCAGGGTCACCACAGACGCCAGCCTTGACCCGAAGGAGCAGATCGTCACCCAAGTGCCTGAGCCAAAGCCCGAAGCAGCAAAGCCTGGTCCGGGCAAGCCCGAGGCTGCGCCTGCGACCAAGGAGACCGAAGCCAGGCCCGCGCCCAAAATGGACGACGGCGCCAGGGCCAAAGCGCTGCTCGAAGGCAAATCCGTCGCGGCAGCGACGGCCGCTACTGCTGTTGAAGGCCGGTTTGTGGTGCAGATTGGCGCCTTCGCGGAGCCGGCCAAGGTCCAGGAAGTCCGCCGTAAGGTGGAGCGGGCGGGCCTGACGACTTACACCCAGGTGGCAGACACGAAGGATGGCAAACGCACCCGGGTGCGCGTAGGTCCGTACGCCAGCAAGGCCGAGGCTGAAAAAGCCGCCGCCAGGATCAAGGGGCTGGATTTGCCGGCCGCCATCCTCACCTTGTAGGGGTGAGGGCGCCTGATGGCTGTACTGGACTGGATTTTTTTGGCGGTGCTGCTGCTGTCCGTTGCCATCGGCGCGCTGCGCGGGCTGGTGTACGAGGTGGTGTCGGTGCTGGGCTGGGTGGCCGCCTTTGTGGTGGCGCAGATATTTGCGCCCGAGGCAGCGGCCCTGTTGCCCATGGGCACCGCTGCCGAGCCATTGCGTCATGCGGCGGGCTTTGTGCTGGTGTTCGTGGCGGTGGCATTTGCCGCTGGCCTGGTTGCCTGGGTGACCAGGAAGATGGTGGAGTCCATCGGCCTGAGGCCTGTGGACAGGACATTGGGTGGGGCGTTCGGACTGTTGCGCGGCATCGTCGTGCTGCTGGCGCTGGCGGTGGTGGTGGAGATGACGCAACTGAAAACAAATGAGAAGTGGCAGGAGTCGCAAGGTGCCGCCGTTCTCA
>CAZFKW010000256.1:0-6180 GCA_964519795.1 uncultured Ramlibacter sp.
GTGCCTGCGACCAGTGCCTGGGCCCAGCCGCTGATCTGCTCCTGCAGCAGCCTTTTCTTCTCGATGCCGGCCAGCGCCTGCTGCAGGATGTCGGCCGGCGCCCGCTTGAAGCGGCCCTTGCCCGCGCGGCGGAAGTAGTGCGGCGCGTCTTGAAGACGAAACAGCGTGCCGGCCTGCTGCTCCAGCGAGGCCTTGTCGCTGAAGTACTCGCGCGCCAGGTCCGCAAAGCCGAATTCCTCGTCGTCGGGCGAGAACTCCCAGGCCATTTCCAGCTCGATGGACTCGGCAATGCCCTTGGCCTGCGCCATCAGCTCGTCGGGGGAGGGTTTTTCAAACCTGATCAGCTGGGCGGCCGCCTTGACCTTCACCCGCTTGCCGCTGGCCAGCTCCACCTGGGCTGATGACTCGGCTTCAGACAGCACGCGCCCGGCCATGAACTTGCCGGATTCTTCGAATAGAACAAACATGGACCGGATTGTCCCATGCTCCAGAAGCCGTCATTGCGGGCCCGGACCCGCAATCCATGGTGGCGCTGACGTAGCGCTGGTCGCTCGCCAACATGAATCCTGGATCAAATCCGGGATGACAGCTCAGTCGGTCCGGGACAAGCCAAGGAACTCGAACAACTCGTCAATATGCGCATCAAAGTCACTCAGTGCGTGGTCACCTCCTTCAAGCAGCTTGATGCGTGCGCCGGGGTAGCGGCCGGTCATTTCCTGCCAGTCCAGCACTTCGTCGCCCTTGGCAATGACCGCAAAGTAGTTGTCCGGGTGTGCGGGGCCGCTTGATTCCAGTGCGCGCAGTTCGTCAACATACTCCGGCTTGAAGAAGAAACGCTCAGCAGGATCGTGCCAGGAGGTCAGCTCGCCAATGTACCTGTGCAGGTCGCGTGCCGGGTTAACGGCAGGGTTCAGCAGGACGGCCTTGCAGCCTCTGGCCTCTGCGACATGGGTGGCGTAGAAGCCACCGAGCGAGGAGCCGATGACGCCCATGCCGGCGGCCGGCCAGGCCTTGGTGCCGTCCATGACCATTGCCATGGTCTCGCGCGGCGAGGGCGGAAGCTGCGGGCACCAGAATTCAACGCCCGGGTGCTGCGCCGCCATCCGCGCAGCGACCTTCTGCGCCTTCATGGACTGGGGGGAGGAGCGGAAGCCGTGGAGGTAGAGGAGGTGGGTTGTAACCATCCGCAAATCATAGGGGCGAAAAAAAGCCCCGCCGGGGCGGGGCTTGGGTCAACATGCACCCGTAGATCAGGGGGCGATGTTGAGTTTGTACATGGCGTAGAAATTGGCGTACTCGCGGCCATCAGTGTCACGTGCCCACAGGTGCAGGCCGTTGATGTTGACATTGCTGGCGTATCCACCTGTGACAGTGGAGCTGCAATGCATGTCCCCCATCGATGCAGGCGAACAGGATACGACAGCTTTCCGGGCGGTTGACGGGAAAGTCACAGCGTCGTCAAATGATGCCCCGCCGCCGATCCGACCGAAGAGGCGAATGCTCGTCGGCGGCAGTGCATTCGCTGGCACCGTCCAGGCGTTTCCACCACCATCAGTTTCTATGTACGCAGGCTCATTGGCGTCGAGTGGGAGCACACCGAATTCCGGGCTGGCTCCAGCGCTGATGTCCGCAATGATCTCAGGTACCAGTGCAGCCATGCCTTTCAGCCTGAGTTCACCCATGGTCAGCGCACGCGCCCGAGTCTTGTAAGACTGTATCGCGTCGGGTTCAGTCGTAGCGTTGTCCCACAGGAAGTACCTGAATGTCCAGGCACTCTGCGCCGGAATCGCTGCAAGTTCAGCCTCGCTGCGCTGGGGACTTGCAAAGAACAGTGAGGTCGTGTCAATTGTTGAGGGTGATGCTGTCATCGACGTATCAACGAATGCACTGCCGAGGCGAACAAAGTTGGTGCTGGTTGCAACCATCGATTTGTAGAACACCAGGAAGGATGACCCGGACGAGGGATAGAGCGTCAACGTCGAACCGGTTGGCGTGGTCACCTCCACCTTCTTGAACCGGGGGTTGAATTCATCCTGGAGGTTATCGATATGCAGCGTGTAGCCTGAACTGATGTAGTTGTATTCAGACTGGTCCAGCGTAATGAAATTCCTCAACTGATGGTATGCGGAGACACTTCCGGGATACTGGTACTGATTCCCGATCAGGCGAAGTTTGCCGTCTGTTCCCTTGCGAACCACAAGCGTGTCGAAATTTTCGCCGCCCGAGGTGTCGCGGGATTTGTAGCTGATGACCATGTCGCGTTCAGGATTCGAGCGGGTGAACTCATAGCGGCCCTGACTGAACACGACGCCGGTGGCGCCGGCCCGGAACAGGCTGGCAAACGCGCCGGTATTGTTGGCCGTGCGCTGCACGACGCCTCCATTGCTCTTGAATGTGGCGGGATCGTTGTCGTGGAACACATTCCGGCACTCTGGTGCGATCACGGCGGAGGCGGTTCCGACGACTGCCGTCATGGTGCCACTGACACCGCTCACACGGTTGGCAAACGGCACGGCATAGCAGCTGGTGAGTTCCTGCAGGAAGTTGCTGATCAGGACCGAGGTTCCGGATTCGACCAGGTTGGCCGTGGTCACCGAGCTTCCTCCCACAGAGGTCGAGGTGATGTTGTTGGCGGTCAGCACGTTGGCAACGCTGTCGTCGCTCTTGAACTGGATCACCGGTGGCGGGGTGCCTTCGCCCGAGTCGGTGGTCTTCACGCCGATCTCGATGTTCGAGGACGTTTCGCTCGCAGGAATGATCTTGATGCTGATGCTGTCAAGCAGGCGGTCAAAGCCCGTTCCGTCGGTGGCAAAAGAAGAATTCAGCGGGTTGAAGTCTGAAGTGCCCGTGGCGGCAAGGATCGGCGCCAGGATCTGCTTGACTTCAGCGACGGTCGCGGACACCGAAGCTGCGCTGATCTGCGCCGTGCCGGCTTTCAGTTCTTCAGACAGCTTGAGCGGATCGCCTGACGGGCTGAGCAGGGATGCGATCAAGGTTGTCACCGGTGTGACGTTCAGGGTGGTTGACTCGGCGGAGTCGGCCACGCTCACCATCGAGTCGACCTGCCCATCGGCATTGGTGCGGGAAGCAATGATGATGAATGGCGCCACGGCACCGGCATCCAGCGTGACCGTGTAGGCACCGTCGTCGCCTACAGGGTCACTGGTTCCAACCAGTTCGCCACGGCTGTCGAGCACCGTAATGACGGCTCCGACAAAGGCTGCACCGGTGGCGGCAGTGCCGCTGAAGGTGACTTCGGCCGGTGCAACGGGACCTGCCGGGTCGTCGCTGCTGCCGCTGCTGCAGCCTGCCAGGGCGATGGCAGCGCTTGCGATGGCGATGCCGGCCCATCTTAGAATGTTTTTCATGGAGTAACTCCTGTTGAGTTGAACGGGTTGGCGCCACCTCGTGCGTTTTGTACACATGCTTGCGCGGTGTGAATATATGTCGCGAACCAGTTACTTTCATCCCACAAACAGGTGAGGCGGTGGCCTTGTGGGGCGCGATTTGAGCGTAAAGCGCAGTGGCGCGCCTGATTGCCGTCCTGCACCGGGCGCCGGTGCAGTCCTCCTCCCCCAATCATGGGATGCAGCGACCCTGTTCACGCGCCGGTCAGCCGTTTATGCTCAGGCTCGGGGAGTCGTGGCCGTGGCCGCAGGCATCGGACAACGCAGGAGTGGCAGGGTGTGGCAAGTACTGATTATTGAAGACGATCCGCAGATGCGTGAGTTCTTCGCTGCGAGCGTTTCGCGCAGCGAAGAACTGTCGCTGGCTGCGGAGTTCGGCACTGTGGCCGAGGCCCGCGCGTGGCTGGATGACCCTGCCTGTACCGTTGACGTGCTCCTGACGGACCTCGGCCTGCCCGACGGCAGCGGGCTTGAGGTGATCCGCCATTCCATGAAAAGACATCCCGCCTGTGAGGCCCTTGTCATCTCCATGTTCGGCGATGAAGACAATGTGTTGTCGAGCATCGAGGCCGGCGCCCTGGGTTACATCCACAAGGACTCCGCGCCTGAAGACATCGCCCAGACCATCCTGGAAATGAAGGCCGGCGCCTCGCCGATCTCGCCGATGATCGCCCGGCGCGTTCTCTCCAAGTACCGCGCAGCAGCGGCGATGGGGCGGGCTGCAGAGCCCAGGCCGAACCTGCCGTCGGCTGAGGATGCCGGGCTGCTGTCGGGACGCGAGCAGCAGGTGCTGGAGCTGATCGCGCGCGGCTTTTCCTATGCCGAGATTGCGCGGCTGCAGGGTGTGAGCGTACATACCGTGCAGACGCACATCAAGAATCTCTACAGCAAGCTCGCCGTACATTCCAAGAACGAGGCGGTGTTCGAAGCCACCCGGCTGGGCCTGCTGCCACGGCAAGGCTGAGGCCATGCGAGCTGCGCGCCGCGCCGCTACCATCGTCACATGAGCTTCTGTCTGCCGGCCCGCTTGTGGTTCTTCCTGTTGGCCGGTCTCGGCCTGCTGGTGTCCGCATGCGCGGCGCGCGGTGCAACGGTTGAATTGCGGGACGCCACAGCCACGGTCAGTGTCAATGGCGTGACCAGCACCAGCACGGTTCGGCTGCCCTACCATTGGGACCGGGTACACCGGTCACTCCCGGGCACCGGAGATTTCGAGATGGTGTTCGAGTTGCCGGAGCCCAGCCTCGACGAAGCCGGTGAGCCCTTCGGCATGTACTTTGGCCGGATCGGGAACACGGCGGACATCTTCCTCAATGGAACCTTGCTGGCCCGGCTGGGAGATACATCGAGGCCCAATGGCGACGACTACGCCAAGGGGCCGCAGTATGTGGCAGTGCCGCCCCGGATGCTGCAGCGCGTCAACACCCTGCAAGTCAGGCTGCGCGCCGACGGGGGGCGCCGGGGCGGCCTGACCCCCGTGCTGGTGGGCCCAGAGGCGCAGGTGCTGCCGGTGTACCGCAAGGCGTTTAACTGGCGCGTGGGGGCGTCCTTCATCGTTGTCGCGATGAGCCTGATCGTCGGCTTCATTGCGCTGGCACTGTGGCTGACCCAGAGCGATCCGCTGAACCTGCAGGTCGAGCGGCGCGACGCCCTCTACCTTTGCGCCGGCGTGGCGGAGTTCTGCTGGGCGTTGCGCGTGGGCGATGTGGCCATCACCCAGCCGCCGCTGGCATGGCCGTGGTGGGGCATTGTTGCCACTGCAGCCTTTGCGGGCTGGATTTGCTGCATTGCCATGTTCTGCCACCATGTCGCCGGGTGGCACCGTCACCGCTCCATGCCCTGGTTCAGGGCCGGCATGTGGGCGCTGTTTGGCAGTTCCATTGCGGCATCCTTCCTGTCGCTGCAGCTGCACCAGCCGGCCTACCTCACGGCCTGGCTGGGGTTCGCGAACGTGTTTTTCATTGTGTATGGCACGGCCTACCTCTGGGCGGCGCTGCGCCGGCGCGGCCAGGACCGCGGACACCTGCTGCTGGCACTGGCGGGCATCCTGAACATTGCATTTGGCGTGCGCGACTGGGTGACCATCCGCATCAGCGGCAGCCTGGTGGAGGAGACCTGGATCAGGTATGCCTCCGTACTTTTCGGCCTGGTGCTGGGCTACATCGTCATCACCCGCTTCCGGGCCGCCAGCGCCCAGGCCCGTGACCTGCGGGCCAACCTGGAGTCCCGTGTGCTGCTCAAGGAGACCGAACTGGCGCAGACTTACCAGAGGATGGAGGCGCTGGCGCGTGAGCAGGAGCGGACGGCCGAGCGCTCGCGCATCCTGCGCGACATGCATGACGGTGTCGGTTCGCACATCAGCGCTGCCATCCGGCAGCTGCAGTCGGGCCGGGCGAGCAGCGCCGAAGTGCTGCTGACGCTGCGCGATTCGCTGGACCAGCTCAAGCTGTCCATCGACGCCATCCACCTGCCGCCGGGCGATGTCACCGCGCTGCTGGCCAACCTGCGCTACCGCCTTGAGCCGCGGTTCGCGGCGTCGGACATCGAGCTGCAATGGGATGTTGACCTGGTCGAGCCCATTGCCAGGCTTGACGCCGGCGCCATGCGCCAGCTGCAGTTCATGCTGTTCGAGGCCCTGTCCAACGTGCTCCAGCATGCCCAGGCAAGCGTGCTGCGTATTGAGGCGCGGGCGTCAGGCGCCGGGTGCCTGCTGCGCATCGTGGACAACGGCCGCGGCTTTGACGTCGGCCAGCCGCAGCGCAAGGGTCTGCAG
>CAZFKW010000257.1:0-6135 GCA_964519795.1 uncultured Ramlibacter sp.
CGCTGAATTCCAGGCTTGTATCCGTCATGTTCTGTCCTCGATCATGTTCAACAAGTCCTTGCCGGCTTGCACCGGCGGAGCTGGCTGCGCCTTGGGTTCGGGCACTTTGGGAACCGTCGGCACCTTGGGTCCTGCGGTGTCAGGGCACGCCGTGAGCAGCGCGCAAGCCAGTGCGAGGGGCGCCACCGCGAGGAGCCGGGCAGACATGGCGCGTCAATCCGGAACGTGGGCGACCCGCTCGAACTCCGGGTCGTCATCAATGCCCGCTGGCGGCACAAGGCCATCGTCCAGCACTTCAGGCAGTTCGTCCATGTCTGTCGTGAGGGGCGTTGGAAGCTCCGGCGGTTCGGTCCGTTTTTTCGGCATGGCATGTTCTCCGGTTGAGGTCATAAGAGAAGGGCGGCGGCAGCAGTGGTGGCTGATGAATCACTGCAAGGAAAAGTCCAGTATGCGGCGGGCCTGCGCCGGATGAACCCTTTCAGCGGGACCAGTCCAAAAAATGGATGCTGCCTGACATCCGGAGTAGGACTGCGCCGACGCCGGATTTCCGCTTCATTGATATCCGTCCACCCCGGACGGCAGGCACAATCGTGAAGGGCCGAATCCCGGCCAGGGACGACCCGGATGAACATGCCAGCGCACTTGAAGACACTCAAAAAAACGGCTTACGCCACAGTCCTTGCGCTGCTGCTTGCTGCCTGCGCGGGGGGAGCCCCGACTTCTTCCCAGCCCCTGGCGCCACCGCCGCCACCGATGGCGCAGTCAGGGTGCGACGCTGCAGGCGCGCGGTTTGCGGTGGGCCAGGTATTCAACGCGCCGCTGGCCGAGCAGGCACGCCAGGGCGCTCGCGCCGAAACCTACCGCCGCCTGCGACCGGGCCAGATCGTCACCATGGAGTTCAACGCCACCCGGCTCAACATCGATGTGGATGCCGGCGAGCGCATCCTGAGGGTGCGCTGCGGCTGAAGAGGCGCCGACCCGGCCAACGGCGCAGTGCTGGTCACCGTTGAGCGCCCGGGCCAAAACCAGCGAAAAGCACCTCATGGCGACGCCTTGAGATCCTGGTAATTGTGGACCTGGCGCCAGCTGAGCCGCCCGGCCGTGACGGTCGAGGTGATGCGGGTGCTGGTCTTTACCCCACCCGAGCCCTGCTGCAGCACCTGCTGCGTCGTCGTCTGGGTCCTGCGCCCGGTCGTCGAGCTGGTGGTGTAGCTGGTGGCATCCGACACCGTCCCGACGACAGGCTCGCCGAGCAGGCCCACGTCGGAGTCTTTCGAAGTGCCATGGCCGGTGTCGATGTTCACCAGGTATTCTCGCCCGCTGCCTGCCCCGGCGCACCCTGCGCTGGCCGTGCCCGGGATGGTACTGCCGAAGATCAGGCTGTCGCCAGTGACGATGGCGTTGCTGATCTGGCGCTCGCCCAGCGCGGCGAAGTCGGCGTACCAGCCCGAACGCTGGCTCGCGTCGTCATCGCTGGCCGCCCGCCCCCAGATGAATGCCGGCACCGTCACCTTGCCAGCGCTGTCGATGGTTCCAACGGCCAACCGGCCCCGCCCGCCGATGACCGCCCCACTGGCGCTGTCCAAGTCCGGCGTGGGATCGCCGTTGTCGTGAATAACGTACAGCGTGTCCTTCTGCGCCGCCGTTTTGTCGGCCGTTTCAATGAATTTGCCGGTGCCGAAGGCCACGAAGACGGTGTCATGCCCGTTGGCTGGCGGCCCGGCCACTAGGCTGGGGGCCATGGTGATGGGCTGGATGTCGCCTTTGGCAGAGCGGGCGCTGTAGAGCGGGACGGGTGCGGCGCCTCTCTTGTAGCTGCTGAGCTTGTCCATGCTCCAGTCGGTGGCGGCCACGCGCGAGAAATCCAGCTTCCACAAGTCGCCGTGGAGATCGCCAGCGTAGATTTGCGCCACTTCCCGCGCTGAGCCGTAAGCCACGCCGAAGTTGATCATCCCCGTGGCGTACTTGGCGCTGAGCGCCGAGTCCACCGGCAGGGAGATCTTGTAGTAGTTGGCCGTGGAGCCAGAGCTGCTCCAGGACGCGCCGGCCTCCTTGTCCAGCGCCAGCAGAAACAGTGCCGGGCGCCCTGTGGCGCTACGGATGCCGTTGCTGTCGGCCACGTAGTTGTTGACACCGCTGGCCACAGCCGCGAACCACCGGTACTTGGGCGCCGCGCCGGGGCCGCTCACGCGCATTTTCACGATCTGGGGCTTGCCCATGACATAGCCCATGTCGGCGTCGTCCGCCTGGGTGAACTCCCACATCACGCTGTCGGCCGTGAAAGCTGCCGGGTCAGTGACGTCCAGCGCGAAGACGCCGCGCCCGCCTGCGCCGGTGCCCGAGACCAGGACGGTTTTCCAGTCAGAGGCGGACTTGCCTGTCTGGGCTTCGGCCACAGCCGGCGGCGCGTCTACATAGCTGCGGTGCGCATATGCAGGGTCGGCCAGCGCGGCGAGGTGCGGCCCCATCCAACTCGGAATGTAACCAAACAGTTCGTCGCCGGTTTTGGCGTCGAAGGCGTGGAGCATGCCGTCGTTGGCGCCGACGAAGACGGCCGCCGCGCGTGAAGCGGTTTTGCTGTGGAACTCCGCGTAGCCGGGCTCACCGCCCAGGCTGGTGGAGGGCGTACCCGAGTACGCGACGCCGGAGTTGATGATGTCGCCCAGAAGCCGTGCGCGCTGGCGGAACAGCGTGCCCTCCTTGCTCCTGTCCCCCTTGAGGTAGTTGAGCCGGTCCTCACCGTAGCTGTCGGCAACAGCGGCTGGGGCGGGTGTGGAGAGTTGCGCCTGCAGCGTCTTGTCGATGTCTCCCCATATGAAGCTTGTTGCGACTGGCTGGGCTGTGGCTCCAGAGCGGCCAACGACAACATTGCGGCTGACCGCAGGCGTGGGCAGGCCAGCGAGTTTGTCGGATGCCGACCAATCGGGTTTGGCCCCCACTGTGACGTCAAAGCTCGTGCTTACGGCTACCGGCATGGAGACGACGTCGCCGCTCCAGTCCGACAGGTCGAACGCGCCCTGGAAAATGCTGCTGCCTACCTGGGTGAAGTTCTTGTTGCTGACGGCCGTGCCGGCAATGCTGCGGGCACTGGCGCTTGCATCACGCAGGGTCATGTCGAAGGCGCGCAGTACGCCACGCGCATCGCTTTGGCGGTAGTAGTTTCGGGTTTCACCCGGGTTGGCGGGGTCTTGCCAGACGTTGTTGTCTGGCGTGCCATCTTCGCGCCTGAATGGGTTGCCGTAGGTATTGAACGGGCGCGACGGCCCGGCGGACGGGTCGCTTTCAAAGCTCCCGTACTTCGCTGCCATGAAAAACTGATTCTTGTATCGTCGATTGACGACATTGTTCTGCGCGCCGTATGTATTGACGTCAAAGAAGTAGTTCTTGACGCGCAGACCCGGGCGCTGCCTTTCCGGCGCATTCGTCCAGCTCTTGCCCCTGATGTCGTGCGTATGGCTCCAGTAAGACGCGCCGAGCACCTGATAGCCCGAGGGCACGTGATGATTGGCACCGTTGGGGTTACTTGTCTTTCTGGCCTCTCCCTGTCCATCAGTGTAGATAACCGCCATGTTGGCTTCGAAAGCCGTGACAATGTCGCGCCAATAGGCGATATCAGGGATGTTATTGGCCGCATCTGGCGTCGGCAGGCGTCCGCCGTCCCAGGTATGAATGTCGCCAATGGTGACAATTCCGGCGCGAACGCACGAGTAGTCAGACTTGGCGGACCGGTCGCCCCCAAAGGGGTCAACCCACGAGGATGCGTAAGGAAAGCCATCAGCCATGCTGGCCGTGATGTTGGCGACAGCGGCAGGGCTGGGGGGCACGCCTTGCAGGTAGCGCAACGCTTCGTAGTGGAGTTCGCCCACAGGGTCGTAAGTCTTGTAGCGGCCCGGAACTGGACCGGTGCGACCGAACTTGTTAAGGTAATTGATGACACCGCTGGTAGGCGGGTTCTGCGTGGTGTCATTGTCTGGATTTGGGTGGAACACGCCGGTCGAAGCATCCCATTCCGCCGCCGGGTTTCCGCCGGATGGGGTATTGTCCTTTCCAGAAATGTCAAAGGTCCGCGCTCCGACGAACTTCATGGGGGCGCGCAGCACACCACCATAGCGTCCACCACTTCCGCTCGACGTGTTCTCCAACGCATAGCCAAATGCGGCCAGACGCAGGTCACTTGCGTATTTCTGAATGGCGCCTATGGGTTTGTAGTTTCCGTTCGGGTACTGCCTGCACAGGCCGTAGTCACGCACGTCCACGAGGGACTCGCCGGACTTCTCACATACCTGCACGCGGGCATAGAAAAATCCATCCGTATTCAATGAACCACTAGCTGGCGCATCTGGCCTCCAATCGCCGGAGTAAGGCCTGGCATAGCAGCGCTTGGCTGTGCCAACCGCCGGATCGCCAAAGACATTGTGGCTGCACGATGCCACGCCAACAACAGGGGTTACTTTCCATCGGGTATCGGCCCCATACCACACCTCTTGCAACCCGCTGACGACGCAGCTACCGTTCTGGTTCGCACAGCCAACTGCATCTGCAGGCAGTGCGCTCGATCTTTGCTCGATCGGACCAAGGGAGGGCGGCGTCCAGTTGCCAGAATAAGGTCTGGTGTAGCAGCGCTTGCTTGCGTCGGGCGCTGGGTCGCCGAATACGGAGCGGTTGCATAATGCGTCACCCACGGCGGGCGCCACGACCCAGCGCGTATCTGCGCCATACCAAAGCTCCTGAACTTCACCTGACGGGCATGTTCCGCCTTCAACGGCACACTGAGCTGCGTCGGAAGGAAGCGACGTTGGTTGCGGCTTTGTCTCCTTTGGGCCCACAGCCCGCGGCGGCATTGTGCCGCCCAGGTTGTAACCCCAGATATTGTTGCACGCGCCACCTTTTGCCTTGCCGAAAAGCACACGGTTAAGGGTGTTGCCCACCCAGATATCCGAGCCCCCCGCCTCCTTGATCAGGATAGCTGGAACAGCCCCCCAATACGTTCCCGCTCCACCCCCGTCACGAACCAGCTTCTTTGCCGGGAAGGTCGAGGTATTCCAGGCACACATCGGATCACCATTGGGTATGAAGGCCCGCTGGAGGATGGTGAGAGATGGGGTGTCCACGGAACGATCGCCGCCCGTCAACGCCATGCGCAGCATGTCCACCGCCGAACCCGTGGCCCAGTTCAGGAAGTTGCCGCTGAAGGCGTCCGTGCACTTGCGCTGGTCGGCAGGACCAATGCGGTCAAAGCGCTTGAAGTCCGCCTTGGCATGGCCTGCGGGAATCACCTCGGAGGGGCTGTTGTTGTATTTGTAGCAGCTTTCCGCATCGAAGTAGCCAATGTACTCGTTGGTGTTGGCGTACGAACTGTCTTCGTTTGCATGGGCATTGGGTGCGGTATAGAGCGCGCCGGCCGTTGGATACTCCACTGAAAGGGCCAGCACCAAGGATGATTTTTCAGTTTGCTGGTTGCCAAACAGGGGCTTTTCAGGAAGCTCGATGGCCGGGATCGTTGCAGCGACGTCAGCCCCCGTTGCCACGAAGACCACGCCAAGCGTTGCAAGGGCCGCGATGGTTGACGCGATGATCCAGGCCCTTGCGCGATGCAGTGCGTTGCGTCCGGGGTGACGGCCGGCCAGCATCGTGGATACAAGCCCTTCAGACCGGGTCGAACTTGGGGTTTCTGAAGCGATCATGGCAGGTGGCCCGTTCCGGTTGTGACCGGGCCATGTTCGCGGGCAAATTGTTGCTCCGCAACCCGCCATACTTCCTAGGTCATAAGGATGGTTTCACCCCATTCAAATTCAAACTGCGGACGCCCATCCTGGTCAATTCAACTTGACCCGGAACAGCACGTCGCTGACGCGCCCGGCCGAAGCGCCCCCCGTAAACTGGAGGTCGTCCGAGCCGCTGTATGACGGCGTGTGCCGCCAGCGTGGCGAGGCGGAGAACCGCATCAAGGAAACCCAGAACGGTCTGTTTACCCCCGCGCACGTACCGCCATCACTTCGCTTCTGCAATGTCGTTCAGGCAAGGTGGCCACAAAGATCGACCAACCCTTGCTGGTGGCGCTGAGCGGGCCTTGACGGCAGTGGCCGCACCAGACGTTGGACAGCAGCCGCTGGCGAATGTCGGCAGGGATGGACT
>CAZFKW010000258.1:0-1998 GCA_964519795.1 uncultured Ramlibacter sp.
GTCATGAATTGAGAGCTTGGCAAACCGGGGGCGTCCATGTACGGTCGGTGGCGCGGCGCCAAGCGAGTCGCGGATGCCCTATGACCGCAGTCCCTCGTACTGCCGCCATTCGGGCCAGCACCGGTCGCCGTGCCCAACATGCGCTTCGTGGCAGTCAGCGTGAGTACACATGGCAGCACCCACCGGCAGCAGTCGCTGCACACCCGTCGCTCAGTTCTGATATGGGTTCCTGGTCAGCTTCGAAGGCTAAGAGATAGATCAGTGCGGGCGTGCCGTGGGAAAGGTTCTTCTGGAGGGCTTGGTCAGAATGGGCTTGTTTGAGACTCCCGATCCCAACGGGTTGCTGAGCCACCGCTCTGGATCGACACCAGCGTCAGCCTATGCGGCTGACCATCGACCCAGTTGTACTCTATCTCTATGGCGACACCGGTGTGCGTCTGCTGCTGCATGAGCGTGGCCAGTACCACTGCTGTTGGCAGATCACACAACTGTCGATGACGATGGAGGTTCACTGTGCTTGCGCACTTGAAAAGTCGGCGTTGACTCAGCGGGCACACCAGGTCATTGAGCAGGAGTGCCCTGACCTCGGTTCGCGAGATCCTCAAAATCTGTGCGAGTGCACATGTTCCTGATGTGCCGGGTAGGGTGTGAGGCAGGTGTGGGATCTCCTTCCATTCGCCCGCCAATGAGGAGTGCAGCTGGATCCTGCCCTCACGCCGAGATTGCCAGAGAAGCTGACGAAGTTCGCCGATATGAGGCGCGTCGGCGGGGTGGTCTGGCGAACGGATGGCCTGCTCGAACCGTTCGGGCAGGCCCGCCTGTTGTTCTCGGACCCTGCGCAGATCCTGCAGATAGAGGTCCTGACCGCCAGGCGTGGTCGTGAGGTGACGCAGTGGGGTCTGCGCCGATTCCTGGAGGTAGACAACCAGATAGGTTCTCTGTCCAGCCAGTTCTGTGGTTGTCTTGATGGTGCTTGCCATCAGCTGTCGTAGGACTGATAGCTGGGTGTACAGCCGCTGCATCAGACTGCGCCTGCGGTGGCTCCAGGCGATGTCGTCGAGCTCAGTGCCGTCGGTAGCGAAGTCGATGCGGGCGATCGCGGTTTCACGGAAGTTCGTCATGTTGGTGGGTATTCGAAGTGAACAGGAGGTAGGCCTGGCAGGCCACGAGCCATGCCTTGAGCACGGCATTGCAGCTGGCCGCGCTAGGCGTCTGCGGCGCCTTGGGCTGGCTGCTGATCAGAAGGTAGACGCTCGGCCGGTCGACGCGCGGCGAACGCGTTTCAACGATGGGTTGGAACCCGAACTCTTCCTGGTACAGGCAGACTGCGGAGTGCAGATCCGGCTGCATAGCGCCGCCGGACGATGGATCAACTGACTGCCGCACCAAGCGGACGGCCGCCGGGGCCAAACCGCCGCTGCGCAGCAGCCTCAAGATCCCGCGCGCCGGCAGCCCTTGGCCCAGTGCGATGTGCTCGCCTCGCCCACACTTCGTCCAGCCCTCGACCGCATTTGCCATCGCCTGGCGGTCGACCTCGCCAGACAGGAGCTCCCGCAGGGGAGGCAGCCGGTCTCCAAACATGCGATCCATGTCGGCGCCGACCATCGCCAGCAGGGAGGCCAGATCGGCATCGTGGACCCTTTGGAACTTGCGCGGATGCAGGCTGCGCGAGGTGTTCTGCAGCCAGTGCAGCAGTCGATCGAGAAACTGCTGAACCTGCTGGACCTGGACGTCGAGCAGCACCGCCACCCCCTCCGCGGGCTGTCCCTGCGCCAGCCGCAGAAGAGCGTCGGCCAATATGGCCGGGGAGACACTGCTGCGCCTCAGTGCGGACACCGCAGGCGGCACGACGGCGCCCCAATTCAGACCGGCGTCGACATTCTCGACCACAAGGGCGTTGGTGCGCAGCGTCAGTCGAGACCACGCCAGTTCAAACAGTGTCAGATCACGCCGCCGCGCAGCCTGCACCAGCGAGTTGGGTTTGTCGTCCAGCCAGGC
>CAZFKW010000258.1:2097-6077 GCA_964519795.1 uncultured Ramlibacter sp.
CCTCAGCGTGGTGAACGGCGACGCATGTCCGGCGTCGCCGGCTAAGACCTCCAGACGGTTGATGTCGGAGACGCCGACAGAGCTCAGGATGGAATGGTTCTCAGAGCTGATCCGGGCGTGGCGCAAGTGATGAAAGCGAAGACTGGAATCGCCGCTGACTCGCTTGACCAAAGCGTTTACGTAGCTGTGGAGGGCTGCTTGGCGGTACACCTTGGCGTCGTTGCCCCGCTCGCCAAGGAGCAGCGCATCGGGCGGTGCCGCCTCGGAGCGTCGGTATTCGAGCCATGCCAGCAGATGGTCAATGCCCTCGCGACTGCGGATGAACAGTCGCCGCTGGGCGTTCTCAGTCTTGAGCCGTCCCCGGCCCGCGTCGCGTACTACCTCGATCTCGAGCACCTGGCCGAGTGCGTCCTGGTAGAGGTGCAGATTGCACAGTCGCAGGCGCAGCAGATCCTGGATGCGTACCGGATTTTCCCAAGCGATCCAGAAGCAAGCGGCGGCCATGCGGCCCAGGCGCGTGTCCTCGCAATTAGAGCTGAGATCAATGCACTGATGGATCTCATGGTCCCAGACGACGTTGACGTCCACTTCGGGCTTGCCTGGCGTCCAGTCACCTTTGTTTCGCACCACCGGCGGCACGTCGAGCCACTCCTGCAAAAACGCATGAAAGGACCCTAGCGCTGCGCTCATCTCGCCGCGACTGCCCGAGTTTGTCTGCTCCATCAGGCTGGCATACAGCGCCCCGAGGCGATCTGCACTCCAGCGTTCTACCTTTTCGGGCAGCTGGCTCAACTGCGCACCCAGCGGCGCCATCGCCCGTAGGGCGTACTTCTTGACGGTGCCCGCGGCCGGGTTGCCCGAGTCCAGCGTGCCCGCCTCACACATGTGTGTGGACCATGCCACGACCAGCCCGACGGCCGGGTGGGCGCGCCGCAGCCGACCTTCGAGCGAAGCCAGCTTCTGCGCCCAGGCGCGCTTGATGTGGCCATCCACCTGGACACTTGTGGGCTGCCGGAAGACATCTTCTGCCATGCGGATCACGCCGGCACTGTAGGTGTCGCCCTCGGCGTCGAAGGTCGCTTGCACCAGCGTGCCTGTCGCACCCACGTCGGAGATCTCGCGGGCCTCGTCGTTTTGCAACGGGCGTCGCATCTCCAGGCGCGCCCAGGCGCTGCGCCGGAGAGCAGACAGCGTGGCCAACTGACAGAGATGTCCAAACAGTGGGCCGGGTACGACTTCCTGCCACCAGCAAAGCTGATCGGCGGCGAGCGCCTCAATCGGCTTGTCGAACGCCTTGTAGGGCGTGAGTGTGGGAAGCCAGTCACCCAGGCTCGTGGCCAAGTCGCTCACCGCACCCAGCGCAACCGTGCTCACGCCCGCAGGCCACGCGAACAGGGTTATCGGGCTGAGCAACCTGCGCTCGATGCGAAGGGGCTCGTTGGCGAGCCACTCGATGGCGACGCCATCTGTGGTCCTGTAGGGCCTCGTGCCTTGCTGCTCGATCAGCTGCAGGGCATGCGGGGGGATGGCGTCCAGTGCCACCAGGCGTGCGGCGAGTAGGGCGGCCGATGGTGGTTGATCCAGGACGACCTGCTGTTGCAGCGTTTCGAATCGGCGCGCACGCTCTTGTATCTGATGACTGACTGACCAGCCGATCTGGCCGCCTGGTAACTGGGTCAGATGCAGTCCCGTGTTCTCCGGGGCCTTGAGTGTTGTGCCCATGATCAATCTCTACGAAGACCCACGACTGGAGCCACGAAGAGCCGCCGAGCGATGCGTTGCTGTGCGACTGCCTGCGGAAGCGGGTTGAAGCTGTCCAGATGGTGCTGACCCGCATGCGCGTGGCGCAGCATTCGGTCGATGAGGCCAGACGGCAGCCCTTCCAAGCGCAGCGCGTTTTCCACGAGCTTGCGGCCAGGATCTTTGGGCAGCTGATAGCTCTCTTCCATGGATTGGGTGAATGCATGGCTTGCCAGTGGATGCACGCTGCCGTCTTGATTAATAGAACACAGCATCCGGACGTTCTGCTGGGTGGCCACTGCCTTGCACCAGCGGGTAGTGGGAAGATTTCCGTATCCCAGGCGGGTCAGACGCTCGCCCATGGCCGCGCAGTGCCGCTGGTGGAGCTGCACTGTCTTCAGCACGAAGTCACACAGAGGCACCGGTTGAAAACCCCGATCGTTGGGTGTGTGCTTGTCGTGCAGGGCCACCCAGGTGTTGCCTTCCTGCAAGTTCGCCGCGATCGATACCCGGGTTGTGGCCCGCATCGAGAGCAGGACGCTGATCCGCCACCCAGTCAGACGCGCGAACTGGTTGTGGAACCGCACCAGGCCTGGCATGGATGCATGTTGCCCCGGCCGGGTCGATTCCACGGCCGCCACTAGGGCTCCGTCATGGAGCTGCATGGTCGTATCTGTCGGCACCACGCACGAGCCAATGCCGCTCTCGCTGGAGAGCAGGTCCACCGGGGCATCCCAGCCAAGGGCTGCATGGAGACGCTGCTCAGCGAAAAGCCACTCCTTCGCTGGGACTACTGCGTAATGCATCTTGGAGCGGCAGATCAGCGAAAAATCAAGGGCCAGCAAGGCTGCGTGCAGAGCATTGAATCCCTGCTGCAGAAGTTCCGGTCCGGTGCTCTGTCGAAAGCGCGCCCAGGTGGGGTCAATCTCGTCCGCGCCATTGAAAAGGCGCTGGCGTGTAAGCACGTCCTGAGACCCCGGGTACAGGTCCATCAAGGTCGAAGAAAATGGGTACTTTGCTGAGCGATCGCGCAGCTGCTGAGCGACGTCGCGGGGCAGATGGATCGTGAGCAGATAGCCGCCACTGTGGCAGCCAGGCAGTGGCTGTGCTGGCTCAAAAACCAGCGGCTGCAGGTCGACCTGAACGATCCCTCCCAGAGGGTCGATGTACGCACCGCACACCACCAGGTGGCCAGTGTGTAGCGGCAGTTGGACGAGCACATCGACAGATAGCCCAGTCCTGACCACCAGCACACCCAGCACGCCCTCGAGCGCGTCTTGTGCAATGATTTCGTGCACGTGATGACAGGCTGCCAGGAACTGTCGGCGTGAAAGTTGACGATGCGACTGGGCACCGGCCACATGCGCCGGAGGCGGATTCAGCGCGGCACCGAGCAGCTGGCCCGTGATGCGGTCTTTGAGTGTGGGTGGTGGCACGTCTCCGGTGGAAAACAACTTGACAACCTCGCGCCACATTCGGGCTAGCCGACTGGTCCAGCTTGACGCGAGGTGCTCAGCGGGAGCAATCCCAGCCAGGAGGGCGTCCAGAGTGGCATCCGTCATCTGCACCTCGGCCATGTCCCGCAGGTGCTGTGCGGCCAACCTGGGTAGCGGGCTGCTGCGGTGCAGTGCAAGCAGCGTCGCGCATCCTATGTAAATCAGCAGCGGTCGATGAACGCCGTTGCGTTCGGTTGCCTGTCCCAATTGATACCAGACCGGGTCGCTACTGGACTTGCCGCGCAGACTCATCGGAGAAGCTCGCAGTTGCGCTTCCTGACTGGCCGCCTGGATGACTTCCTTGAGTTCCCCGGTGTCTTGGCGCCACTGCAGCGCTGTGGGTGTCGGCGTCTCCAGCTTGCCGACGGTGTACTCAATCGCCCGATCGAGCAAATTAATAATATCGAGCGCATAGGGCGCACCCAGCGGCGGTTGCAGAATCGTGGTGAGTAGCGATGCCAGTTGATGAGCGCGCGGTTTTGACGGTGGCACCAGCAGGAATGCCCCGGTTGAAGTCAAGGAGGAAAGGCTTGGAGGGTTGTTTATGGGCATCAGCTTTTGTTCCGATTTGAGTCATTCAACGAATGACGCCCCGTTCCCGCAGGGCGTTACAAAGCCGGCGCAGCTTGCGCGCAGGCCGGACTTGGGCAGCCTCGTCCGAAAGGCGTTTGGAGTGGGTGTACCCGGTAGGGCGCAAGGCGGGACAGGCGCGAGCGGGTAGAGCCGGTTGGACCGGACTGAAAT
>CAZFKW010000259.1:0-6076 GCA_964519795.1 uncultured Ramlibacter sp.
GCGGATGTTCACCGAATGCGACGCAGCCAGCGAGGTGCTGTTCCTGGACGAGGCCGACACCCTGCTGGCCTCGCGCGAGGCAGACGGGCACCGCGCCAATGTGGCAGTGGCTGCCGAGTTCTTGCGCCGCGTGGAGGCCTTTGACGGCGTGTTTGTGTGTGCCACCAACCACCGCGCGCGGCTGGACGCGGCGCTGATGCGGCGCTTTGCCTTCCGCCTGGAGTTGTTGCCACTGACTGCGCAACAACGCCGGCAACTGCTGTGCGAGACGGCGCTGGAGTGGTCTTGCGCGTCGGGCCTGCCCCTGCCCGGGCTTGATGCTCCGACCGTTGCAAGCCTTGACCGGCTGGATCAGCTTACACCGGGCGACTTCGCCAATGTGGTCAAGCGCATCCGGGCGCTGGGGCTCACGCTCAACGCCGCGCAGTGGGTGGAAGAACTCGCCATGGAGCACGGCGCCAAGCCAGACCTGGCGCGCTCGTCCATCGGCTTCGTTTGATTTGCTGCAGCTTTTTGCGGCTGCGTTTACATTCCTTGAAAGGGTTGGCTCATGAAAGTGCTCTCCAAATCAAAACTGATTGCGTTCCGCCAGTGCCCCAAGCGGCTGTGGCTGGAGGTCCACCAGCCCGAGCTGCGCGAGGACTCCAGCACCACGCAGTCCAACTTTGCTACGGGCCACGCCATCGGCGCCATTGCCCGTGCCCTGTACGACCCTGAACGCCGGGGCGTGGAGCTGGACGTTGGCACGCTTGGCATGGCGGGCCTTCTGGCGCGCACGCGCGAATTGCTGGCGGGCGACCAGCCCATCTTCGAGGCCGGGTTTGTGACGGGCCATGCCGGGCGGGATGCTCTGGCCCTGGCAGACGTGTTGCTGCCGGATGTGGCCCATGGTGAGCGCGCCTGGCGCATGGTTGAGGTCAAGTCGAGTACCAGCGTCAAGCCAACGCACCGGGACGACGCGGCCATTCAATACCATGTGGCGGTGACTGCGGGCGTGAAGCTCTCGGGCATCTCGCTGGCCCGCATTGACAACACCTGGGTGTACCCCGGCGGCGGCGATTACCGGGGGCTGCTGGTGGAAGAAAGCCTGACTGAAGACGTGGCCGGGAGGCAGCAGGAGGTGGCCGGCTGGATTGCCCAGGCGCATGACGTTGTGGAAGGCAAAGAACCGCCCGCGAAGGAGTTGGGCGGTCATTGCGCAGACCCTTACGAGTGCGGCTTTCTCGGGCATTGCACGTCTGAGCATGAAGCTGTTCATGGCGTGGTGGAGCACCCCGTGTACTGGCTGCCTCGCATCCAGCGCAAGGCGCTCAAGGAGTTCATCGAGACGGGCAATACGCGCAGCCTTGCCGATGTGCCAGACGACCTGCTCAACGATACCCAGCTCCGGGTGAAGCAGCACACGCTGGCCGGCACGGTGTATTTTGATTGGCCGGGAGCGGCTGCGGCACTGGCACCGTACAAACTCCCCGCGCTGTTTCTGGATTTTGAAACTGTGGGACAGGCCATCCCCCTGTGGGCAGGCACACGGCCGTACCAGGCCATTCCTTTCCAGTTCTCACTGCACAGACTGGGCCGCACGGGCAAGATTGATCATTGCGGCTTCCTGAGCCTGAGCGGGAACGACCCGGGGCCGCAGTTTGCCCGCGCATTGATCGAGGCTTGCGGCGAGCGGCTGCCCATCTTCGTCTACAACCGGGGCTTTGAAAGCGTGCGCATCAAGGAGATGGCACTGCGCTATCCGCACCTCAGCCACAGCCTGCTGGCCATCAACGAACGGCTGGTGGACCTGCTGCCTGTGGCGCAGGCTTTCTACTACAACCCTTCGCAGCAAGGCAGCTGGAGCATCAAGGCCGTGCTACCGGCCATGGCGCCAGACCTGAGCTACGACGCGCTCGATGGCGTGCAGGACGGCGGCATGGCGCAACTGGCATTTGTGGAAGCCATTGACTCCGCGACCACCGCAGACCGCAAGGAGGAAATCCGGCAGCAGCTGTGGGGCTACTGCCGGCTCGACACGTTTGCCATGGTGCGCGTCTGGGCCTTCCTGACGGGGCGAACCTCCTTCGTCGATGCCGCCGATACTGCCCCGAGCCTGGACCTCACCCGCTGAGGACCCGCGACATGCCACGCAAGCCCAATACCCTTGAAACGCTGCAATTCGCACTGGAACTGCTCAAGCGGATTCCCCGTCACCAGAAAATCTCTGCGACGCAGCTGCACAAGCAGATGACCGATGCGGGATGGCAGCGCGACCTGCGCACCGTGCAGCGCCAGCTAGACGAGCTCTCGCAGACTTTCGACATCGACAGAGACGACCGCGCCAGGCCGTTTGGCTACCGGTGGAAGGAGCAAGCCCGGGGCTTTTCGCTGCCCGGACTGAACGAGAAGGAGTCCCTGCTGCTGGCGCTCGCGGAGCAGCACCTTAACAATCTGCTGCCGGCGGATGTGACGCGGTCCATGGCGCCCTTCTTCGTGCAGGCGCGCAGCAACCTGGCATCACTCCATGACGACCAGGACCAGGCCCGCGCTGCCCGCGCCTGGATGAAGAAGGTGCGCGTGGTCAGCACCTCACAGCCCCTGCTTCCGCCAGTCATCGGCGAAGGTATCTTTGACGAGGTCAGCATGGCGCTGTACGGCGACCGCTGGCTGGACGTGGACTACCGCAACTCGGCCAACCGCCGCGTCAGCGCCAGCGTCATGCCCCTGGGCCTGGCGCAGCAGGGGCCGCGCCTGTACCTGGTCTGCCGCTTCAAGGGCTTCACCGACGAGCGCAGCCTGGCCTTGCACCGGCTTGAATCAGCGAAGGCAAGCAACCTGACATTCGAAAGGCCCAAGGGCTTTGACCTCCAAAAGTACGACGACGACGGCCGCTTCGGCTTTGGTGAGGGCCGCAAGATCAAGCTGGTGTTCCGCATTTCGCTCGGTGCAGGCAGGCATTTGCTGGAGACGCCCCTGTCCTCGGACCAAGAGGTTCGCACCTTCAAGACCCACCTTGTGGTGACGGCGACGGTGACTGAAACAGAGCAGCTGAAGTGGTGGCTGCGGGGGTTTGGGGATGCGGTGCAGGTGCGGTCGCCGCTTGACCTGCTTGAGTAAAAGCCGGCGGGCATCCTGACTCAAGTCTGCCGGCTTGCGCAGCTGCATCACCCCTTGCCAATCGCATCAGCACGTATATACTTTATGTATATATTTAGTTGATTGTTGGAGCCGACCATGACCTATGCACGCGTATTCCAGTCCGGAAACAGCCAAGCCGTCCGTTTGCCCAAGGAGTTCCGCTTTACGGCGGATCAGGTTGAGATTTTCCGCCAGGGCAATGACATCATTTTGCGGGAACGTCCCGTCAGTGCAGCCGTCATTTTTGACGCGCTTGCGGCGTTTCCAGCAGATTTCATGGCCGAGGGGCGCGAGGATTCGCCACCGCAAGAGAGGGCGTCTTTTTGAATGGCGATCCGGTACTTGCTTGATACCAATATCTGCATCTATATCGCCAAATGCAGCCCTCTTGAGGTCAGGAGCCGGTTCGACAAGATGCCGGCAGATTCGGTGGCCATGTCCGTCATTACGCTTGGAGAGCTCCGGTATGGGGCTGAAAAGAGCCAGGCCCGCAAGAAAGCACTGGCTGCGCTTGAGCAGCTCCAAAGCGTGATCCAGGTAGTGCCGCTTGCTGAGGCCGCCGGTGCAAGTTATGGGCAAATTCGCAGTGAACTGCAGCGGGTGGGCAAGCCCATCGGCAACAACGACTTGTGGATTGCCGCCCATGCTCACTCGGAGGGCTGGACCCTTGTCACGAACAACGAGCGTGAATTCCGCAGCGTCAAGGGTCTCACCGTTGAAAACTGGGTTGCGTAGCTCGTGATCCTTTTCCTGCAAGCACAAGCAGCCCAGGCCCGTCGCCAACTACACCACCGGCGGAAACTCCTCCAGCTTCCTCACCGCCGTATGCCCGTTCAGCGTGAAGTAGAACGTCGCCCCCTCCCCCTTCACCGCCTCGGCCCAGATGCGCCCGTTGTGGCGCGAGATGATGCGCTGCACGATGGCCAGGCCTATGCCGGTGCCGGCAAAGTCTGCGGGCCGGTGCAGGCGCTGGAAGGTGCCGAAGAGTTTGTCGGCATGGGCCATGTCAAAGCCGGCGCCGTTGTCGCGGATGAAGTACACGGCCTGCCCCGCTTCACTGCCTTCGCCTTTCCGGCTGCCGAATTCGATGTGTGCATCCGGCCGCTTGGCGGTGAACTTCCAGGCATTGCCCAGCAGGTTCTGCAGCACCTGCTGCAGCAGCACCGCATCGCCCCATGTGGCCATGCCTTCCTGCACGACCATTGTCACAATGCCCTGCTGCAGGCGCTCGGGATCGCGCTCACGCAGTTCCTGTTCCACCCGACGGGCCAGGGCCGTCAGGTCCACGGCGCCCATGCGCAGGGTATCGCGTGACAGTTTGGCCAGTGACAGCAGGCCTTCTATCAACTCGCCCATCTGCCGGGTGCCAACGCGGATGCGCGTGAGGTAGTGTGTGCCGCGCTCGCCCAGCTTGCCGTCCACATCCAGTTTCTGTAGCAGCAGGCTGAAGCCGTCTATGGTGCTCAGCGGTGATCTCAGGTCGTGCGACACCGAGTACGAGAACGCTTCCATCTCCTTGCTTGAGGCTTCAAGCTCCGCCGTGCGGCGGCGCACCCGCTCTTCCAGCTCGGTGTTCAGGCGCACCAGGTGGGCCTGGCTGACCTTGAGCTGTTCCTGGATCTCGATGCGGCGGTTGATTTCTTCCTGCAGTTGCCCGGTGCGCTCGCGAACGCTGCGCCGCATCTGCAGGTTCCAGACCAGGGCCGCAATGGCAATGGCCAGCAGTGCCAGCGCGGCAGCCGCGACAAGGCGCAATGTGTCAGGATTGACGGGCGGGTTGGGGTCGAAGATCCAGCCGTCCAGCGAGTACCCTGGCTGGACCAGGCCCTGGTCAGCCAGGGTGCGGGCAATGTATTCAAAGCGGCCCGGGTTCATGTGGCCGATTTCCACCACATTGGGCAGCACAAAGGCGCGCATGGCTTCTGCCTCGGCCAGCAGTTCCTCGCGGGTCACGCCGCGTGCGGCCACGCCTTCCATGCCCAGGATGAGGCCGGCCACTTCACGCGGGTTGGCCATGGCGTAGTCCCAGCCCTTGCGGGTGGCGCGCACGAAGGCTGCCACCCGCTCGGGGTTGGCCCTGGCCTCGGCTTCGCTGGTAAAGAGGATGTCGCCGTAGAAGTCAACGCCATAGTCCAGGCTGCGCATGATGGCCGGCACGACGCCCAGTGCGCGCAGTTTGGTGGGCTCGACCGTGGCGTAGGCCGAAATGACGTCCACGCGCCCCTCCACCAGGTCCTGCAGCTTCCAGCTCTGGGGAATGATGCGCACAAGTTGCGGGTCCACGCCCTCCCCCTTGAGCATGGTGCGCAGCTGGATGCTGCCCTGGTCTTCGGACATCATCACGGTCTTGCCGGCCAGGTCGCTGGGTGCGCGGATGCCGCTGTCGGCCCGGCTGAGCAGGATGTAGGGTGAGTGCTGGAAGATGGCTGCCAGGGCGACGATGGGGGCGCCGTTGATGCGCTTGACGAGCAGGTCCGAGTCGCCAATGGAGAACTGCGCCGTGCCGCTCAGCACCGTCGGCGCGGGTGGCCGGGCAGGCCCGCCTTCGCGGATGATGACCTCCAGCCCTTCATCGCGGAAATAGCCTTTGGCTTGCGCCGCGTAGTAGCCTGCAAACTGGAACTGGTGGTACCACTTGAGCTGCAGTGTGACAGGCTTGCCAGACGCCCGGGGACTGTCGCGCGCCGCGACGGCCAGGGGCAGCAGTGCGCAGGTCAAGAGCAGGGTGAGTGCGGCGACCGTCCGATGGCAGAGGAGGGTGATGCTGGAGGGCGACATCTGAGCCCCGCATTGTCCCCCTGATCGCAATATGAGCTATTTGGTTGCAGCCGGGCGGGTCATGGCCTCGTGAACCCGCCGGGCCAGTTCCTCGCGGCGGTAAGGCTTGGCCAGCAGGACCACGCCCGGGTCCAGCCGGCCATGGCCATCAGGCCGGATTCGGTTCCGCTCGCGGCCA
>CAZFKW010000260.1:0-747 GCA_964519795.1 uncultured Ramlibacter sp.
CATGAGCCACAGGCCGATCAACCGCATCACCGACCGGCACAAGTACGACGTGCTGATCGACGCGCGCTCGCCTTCCGAGTTTGCGCTTGACCACATCCCCGGTGCCATCAACTGCCCGGTGCTGGACGACGACGAGCGGCGCATCGTGGGAACGATCTACAAGCAGCAGGGGGCGTTTGAAGCCCGGCGGGTGGGTGGCGCCATGGTGGCGGCCAACCTGGCGCGCCACCTGCGCGAGCAGTTTGCCGACAAGCCAGAGACCTGGAAGCCCATGGTGTATTGCTGGCGTGGCGGGCTTCGCAGCGGCTCAATGGTCAACTGGTTCCGGCTTGTGGGCTGGGACGCGCAACAGCTCGCTGGTGGATACAAGAGCTTCCGCCGGCATGTGATTGACCAGCTGGACGCCTTGTGCCCGCAGCTCGACCTGCGCGTCATTGTGGGTGCCACCGGCAGCGCCAAGACGCGTGTTCTGCAAGCGCTGGCCGGGCACGGCGCCCAGGTGCTGGACCTGGAGGCACTGGCCTGCCACAAGGGCTCGCTGCTCGGGGCGCTGCCCGGTGTTCCGCAGCCCACGCAAAAGCGCTTTGACACGCTGCTGGTGACGGCGCTGGAGGCCATGGACATCACGCGGCCGGTGTATGTGGAGGGCGAGAGTGCCCGCATTGGCCGCATCGCCTTGCCGTTGACGCTGGTGGCGCGCATGCGCGCCAGCCCCTGCATCGAAATTGCCGCGACGCCGCGCGCGCG
>CAZFKW010000260.1:757-4264 GCA_964519795.1 uncultured Ramlibacter sp.
GCAGGGAAAGGAGACGGTGCAGCGATGGCAGGCCTGGGCCCGGGCAGGGGAGCTGGCCCCGCTGTTTGCGGAGCTGATGGCCCTGCACTACGACCCGCACTATGCGCGGTCGCAGGAGAAACACTTCGAGAAATGGGCCGTCCGCACGAGCCTGGCGTCAGACGACCTGTCCGATGCGGGCATTGCGGCGCTGGCGGCGCAACTGGCCGGCGGCAAACCGGCCGCCGAAGCCCTTTAGGACAAGTTGCGCAGCCTGCCCTGGCGGGGAGGTCAGGTCAGGGGCGTTTGGGAACCGCCAGCCCGCGCACGACGGCCGGCCGTGCCACGAATGCGGCCAGCACACGCGCGATGTTCGGGAAGTCGCTGAAGCCCACGAGTTCTCCGGCGTCGTAGAAACCCACGAGATTGCGCACCCAGGGAAAGACCGCGATGTCGGCAATCGTGTAGTCCTTGCCCATGATCCAGGCGCGACCCTCCAGGCGCTGCTCCAGCACCCAGAGCAGGCGCTTCGCCTCGGCCACATACCGGTCGCGCGGGCGCTTGTCTTCGTAGGCCTTGCCGGCGAACTTGTGGAAGAAGCCGAGCTGGCCAAACATGGGGCCGATGCCGCCCATCTGGAACATCAGCCACTGCAGGGTTTCGTACTTGCCCGCATCGTCCCCGGGCATGAACTTGCCGGATTTTGCGGCCAGGTACACGAGCATGGCGCCCGACTCCCACAACGCCAGCGGCTTGCCGCCGGGTCCGTTGGGGTCAATCATGGCCGGAATCTTGTTGTTGGGGTTCAGGGAGAGGAATTCGGGGGAAGTCTGGTCGTTGCTGGCGAAGTCAACCAGGTGCGCTTCATAGGGCAGGCGCGTCTCCTCCAGCATGATGGACGCCTTGACGCCATTGGGTGTGGGCAGTGAATACAGCTGGATGCGCTTGGGGTGTCGCGCCGGCCATTTGCCGGTGACGGGGAAGGCGGAAAGCTTGGTCATGGGGTTCCTTCAAGACAGGAGCACACTGTAAGCAGTCTGCGGCGACCTCGCCCGCCTGCGGGTTTTTGGGTACCGGGGAACAGGCCCTAATGTCGGGCCGGGCTTGTCCTGCGCGGGTAGAAGGCTGTGATCGCGGTGATTTCGCTGGCCTCATATTCAAACCCGTGCGGTGCGAGGACCAGACGCCCCACCAGGTAGCCCAGGTTGACCGACAGGAACAGGCTGACCAGGAACGAGGCGGGCAAGTCGCGGCTGATGCGGCCGTCTTTCTGCAGCTGGTTGAACAGCTGGAGCAGTGGTGCCCAGGCCGCTTTGTGCCACTGCGTGGCAAAGCGCTCGCGCACCGCTTCGTCCCGCAAAAGTTCCACCAGCAGCAGCCGGGTCAACTCGGGCAGCCGGGAAAGTGCCCTTGCGCGGGCGGACACAAGCGCAGCGTGCCAGGACTGGAGGTTGTGATGGTCCGCTTCTGCGGCCTTGCGCAAACCGTCCAGCGAGCCGGGCGCGAGATGGGGCAGCACGACCTCGGCTATCACGGCTTGTATCAATGCGTCTTTCGAGGCAAAGCGGGTGAGCAGGTCCGGCTCGGTCGTGCCTGCAGAGGCCGCAATGTCGCCCATGGTGGTCGGGCCTATGCCACTCTGCGAGAAAAGGCGTGCTGCAGCCAAGACGACGTCGCGGGATGTTGTGGGCGCAGGGTCCCGGCGGGAAGGTGGTAGCTCGTCCATTGCTCAAGTGTATGGCAATGGTGCGGCGGCTCCCGCGCCGGACACGCCGTACCGGTCGGTCAATGCCGGCTGGAATTCAGTTCAGCGGGGCTTCATCACCTGCCCGGCCTTGTTCCGGGAGGGTGAAGTAGAAGGTTGCCCCCGCGCCAGGCGCGCCCTGCGCCCAGATGCGCCCGCCATGCAGGGAGATGATGCGCTGTACCGTGGCAAGCCCAATGCCTGTACCTTCAAAGTCGTGTGACGGATGAAGGCGCTGGAATGCGCCGAAAAGCCGCTCCGCGTAGGCCATGTCAAAGCCGGCGCCGTTGTCCCTGACGTAGTACACCGGTGGCTCGCCGGGCTCGCCCTGCATGCCCACTTCCACCCTGGGTTGTGCGGTCTTGCCAGTGAATTTCCAGGCATTGCCCATAAGGTTCATGAGGACCTGGCGCAGCAGTCTCGGATCACCATCGACCTGCATTCCCGGGTGAACCGACAGGCTCACGGAGCCTGGCCGCTGCCGATGCCGGGCGTCCTCTTCGATGGTTTCGGCCACCTCGCCTGCAATCCGGCTGAAGTCGACCTGCTCGCGCCGGGGCTTCATGCGTGTGATCTTGGCCAAGACGAGCAGGGCGTCGATCAGCTCGCTCATCTGGCGCACGCCGTGGCGGATGCGGTCAAGGTAGTGCTGCTCGCGTTCGTTCAGCTGTGTCCCGGCATTGCGTGCCAGGATCTGGCTGAAGCCGGCAATGGTGTTGAGCGGCGCGCGCAGGTCGTGTGACACGGAATAGGAAAACGCCTCCATCTCGCGGATGGCATCCTCCAGTTGCCGGGTGCGCAGATGCACCCGCTCCTCCAGTTCACCGTTGAGCCGCTCCACCTGGCGAAGGACTTCCTTGCGGTCCGTCACGTCGGTGTTGATGGCCAGGATTTTTTCAGGCTTGCCGGCCGCGTCCCGCACGAGGGTCCAGTGGGCTTCGACGGTCAGCAAGCGTCCCTCGCGCGTTACATGCTCCAGCTCGCCTTTCCATTCACCGCTGGCATGAAGCGTGGCCATGGCTGTGTCCATGATGCGGGGCTCGCGCACCATCAGCTGCGTCACAAGCTTGCCTGTGGCTTCATCCGCCGTCCAGCCGTACAGGCGCTCTGCGCCCTTGTTCCAGAACAGCACGCGATGGTCCAGGTCGCGCACCATGATGGCGTCCTGCGCCTTGTCCAGAAGGGAGGCTTGCTGCGCCAGCCGGTCGTAGGCTTCCTGCCGTACCAGTTCGCTGCGCGAGCGTGCCGCCGCAAGGTTCAGCATCGATTTGAGGAACTCGGGCTGGACGAGGCGGCGGCGCAACACGATCAACATGTACGCGAGAACACTGCCATCCGGATGGCGCAGCAGCGCGCCGGCGGCCGACTCGATGCCCATCTGCTGGACGGGATGGCCGGGTGGAAAATGCCGTGCGGCATCACGCGGTACAACCCACAGCTCTGTGGCTTCTGCCGTGCCTGCGGGCATGAAGGGCGTCCCGGCCAGGGTGAAGCTGAAGTCGGGCACGCGCGCGCCGCCGGCGACAACACAGAAAGTCTGCACGCACGGCCCCTGGCCAACGGGCCGCGCCATGATCACCGCGTGGAGTTCCAGCGCATTAGCCATCCCGCTGGCCAGGGCGCCAAAGAAGTTGTCCTGGGACGGACGCGAGAGCACCTTCGCCATGGCCTGCACGCCGTTGTGGGTGCGCCTGCGCAATGCATGCGATCGCAGGGTCACGATGCCAAAAGCCAGGTCGTCGGCCAGCTCCTGCAGCAGCGTGACTTCGCCATCCGGCAGGGCC
>CAZFKW010000260.1:4274-6072 GCA_964519795.1 uncultured Ramlibacter sp.
GGTTCGGGCAGCAGCAGCACGAGCGCGCCGAAGCAGGTTCCGGCGGCGTTCAGCGGCAGGGCAACCTGGCCCCGGTAGCCGCGCGCGTGCGCCGCCTCCAGCCACGGCGCGAAGCCCGGGTCGGCGGCAAGGTCCGGCGTCACGACAGCCTGGCCGGTCCGTATCGCCCTTTGCACCGGGCTGCCCGAGCCCGTCGCCAGGCCGCCCTGCGCTGGCGTTGCCAGGTAGCCGTCCTCGACACCGGCCCATGCGGCCGGCAGGATGGAATCGGCGGCTTCGCCCTGCGCAAAGCCGACCCACGCCATGCGGTAGCCACCCAGTTCAACCGCAATGTCACAGATGCGTTGCAGCAGCAGGGCCTCGTCGTCGGAGCGGATCAGGGCCTCATTGCAGCGGCTGAGCATGCGCAGTGCGCGGTGGCTCTGGGCAAGTTCATGTTCCTGGTGTATTCGCTCTGTAATGTCCCGGGCGATGCCGTACACGCCAACCACCGCGCCATCGACGACGATGGGCAGGTGGGTGACATTGGCATGACCCCGCTCGCCGTTCTTGCGTATGACGACTGTGTCGTAGTTGACGGTCTCGCCCGCAGCGGCGCGCCTGAAGTTGCGCAGGCGGTTTTCATGATGCTGCGGCTCAATGTGCCGGGTGAACGGCATGCCGATGATTTCTTCGCGTGTGTAGCCGCTCATTTTCTCCACGGCGTGGTTGGCCGTGACGAAGTTGCCATCCAGGTCCAGCGAATACACCGCGTCGAAGTTGTGGTCGAACAGCGAGCGATAGTGCTGTTCGCTTTCGGCAAGGCGCGCCAGCGCCTTTTCATGCTGTGAATGGTGGTGTGCGACGTCTGTCATCTTGGTGCCAGTGTCCCTGGATGATTGCGTGGACTCACCATGTGCCCGAGCATCATGCTCAAGCCGGCGTCCCGCCAGTTGAGGGTAATCGTCTGGCGTCTGTTTGTCACCCATCAATTGCAGGAAGAACTTCGTACTAAGGACCCTGGTCAGCCTTGCCCGCGGAACCGGTGCGCCGGCCTGCAAAGACGCCGCCGGCTGTCAGCGCGATCGCAAGCGCCCAGAAGGCCGGGATCATGCCTGCGGCAGTGCCGAGCGCGCCAAATGCCATGGGCAGTACCGTGTGGCTGGCATTCATGAGCGTCGCGCGGACGCCGACGGCCTCGCCGGTGCGGCCAGGCGGCGAGACAATGTGGATGAGGCTGAGCACCATGGGCTGTGTGGCGCCCAGTCCCAGGCCGAGCAGGAAGGCGAGGGCAAGCAGCACAGGCACGGCCGTGAACAGCGGGAACAGGAAGTACACGAAGGCGGTGATGGCCAGCGCGGCAGCCAGCGTCTGCCATTCGCTGAAGTTGCGGGCGATCCACGGCAGCGCCACCCTCACGACAAAGGTTGCGACGCCGAACGTTGCCATGATGATTCCGATGGTGGATGCGGACAGCCCGATGCGAGCGCCCTGCACCGGTACCATGAAGGTGAACATGTCCCACGCCATGGACAGCAGGCCGCTCACGATGAAGACCGCGCGCAGCGGCGCGTCGCGCAGCAGGTCCATCACGTGCAGGCCCTCAGGACGGACCGGCGCGGGCGCAGCCTGGGGCCCCCTGTTGCCGACGACGGCCAGCAGCACCAAGGCAGCCGCCGGGAACGCCGCCAGCAACATGAACGCGCGTGCATGTCCGGCAAGGTCGATGGCAAAGCCGGCCATCAGCGGCCCAAGCACGGTCGTGGTGGAAAAGCCGAGTGACATGAGCATGAACGCGCGCTTGCGGGTGTCCGGCGTG